>CAJVCK010000004.1 GCA_910595805.1 uncultured Candidatus Thioglobus sp.
CACACACGCGGTATTGCTGGATCAGGGTTGCCCCCATTGTCCAATATTCCCCACTGCTGCCTCCCGTAGGAGTCTGGGCCGTGTCTCAGTCCCAGTGTGGCTGATCATCCTCTCAGACCAGCTAAAGATCGTCGCCTTGGTGAGCTTTTACCTCACCAACAAGCTAATCTTACGCAGGCTCATCAGATAGCGAAAGCTTATAAATAGAGGCCCTCTTTACTCCATAGAGATTATGCGGTATTAATCCAGATTTCTCTGGGCTATCCCCCACTATCAGGTAGATTCCTACGCGTTACTCACCCGTCCGCCACTCGACGCCTGGAAGCAAGCTTCCATCGTTTCCGTTCGACTTGCATGTGTTAAGCATACCGCCAGCGTTCAATCTGAGCCAGGATCAAACTCTTCAGTTCAATTCTAACTATTTAGAACATTGGCAACATTTATAAATAAATGCGCTTTGCGTTCAATTTTTTTAAAAGCTTAATTGCTTTTTGTTTTGTCGGAACAATCACACCGAAGTGCGATTGTTTCGTGTGCACTGCACAATTTTTATTGTACGAGTGCCCACACAAGTTGTTTGATATATTTTTAAAGAGCTACCTAGTCAGAAACTTTTAATTTTCTGCCTCGGTGAAAGATGTGAATTATACGTAGTTTTTTTTGTCCGTCAAGCGCTATTCTTCTTTTTTTATTAATTAATTTGTAATAAAAAAATCAAGGCTGTAATTTGTCCTCAGATACTGCTCTATTAAGCCATTCATCAGCTTCATCTATATCGACAATATCTCCTTGATTATTAAGCATTTCTATATCATTATCATTCCAACCCTTGATGCCTAATTTAAGTGAACGAACCTGTTTAAATCCCATTTGTTGCATTGTCAATGCTGCCAGTGCGCTACGATTACCTGAACGACAGACCACCACAATATTTTGATCTCTAGCCTGTGCCAGTTTTGGAATAGTGTCATCATAGTTCCACACACAGGCGCCTTCTAGTACACCTCTAGGTACATGAATTGAGCCTTTAATATGCATCATCTCAAATTCATCAGATTCTCTAATATCCAATACAATCAGTTCATGGTTTTGATCTATTTCTGTTTCTAAATCCCATGGCAATACTTCATCTACTGATCGTAACGCTTTAACAACTAGTCTTTGATATCCGTCCATAATCTAATAATTTCTATCTGCAATACCCTTTTTCTGTAATCATAACAGCGACTTCAACCCTGGAGCTGAGCGATAATTTCTTTAAGATTGATTTCACGTGCAATTTAACCGTACCATCTGAAATACCCAGCTCTCTGGCAATCACCTTATTACTGTGTCCATGTGCCACTTGACAGGCCACTTCCTTTTCTCGATTAGTTAATGAGTCAAAGGTCGCTTCATTATCGGTTAGTTCGTTTTTAAGCACTTTAGCCAATACGTGGGTCATATCTTGTGCCACTATAATAGAGCCTTTAACGATTTCATCTAAAGCATCAACCAATTCATCGGGATCCATGTCTTTCAATAAGTAACCTTGGGCGCCATATTTTAAACAATCACGTAGATCGTGCTCCTCGGTACTAGTAGTCAACATCACAATTGGGGTTTGTTCGCCTTGCTCCTTTAATGCTTTTAACACTTCGATGCCAGACATAGTTGGCATCCGTAAATCTAATAAAATAATGTCAATTAATAATGTAGGGATTTCTTCTAAACCTTGTTCTGGCGAAGCCGCTGCTTTAGCGTTAATTTTTCTTGATTCTAACAATGAGATTAAACCGTTACGGAATAGGGCATGGTCATCAATAATATAAATCTTCACGATATATCCTTGAATAACACAATCACACGAGTGCCTTCGTCAACTTCTGACTCAACCTCAATATTGGCGCCAATTCTTCCAGCGCGTTCTTTCATAATGTTCATGCCAATATTATTCCCCATTACCTCAGTGTCAAACTGATCTTTTTTAAAGCCAACACCATCATCTTCAATTAACAATTTACAATGTGGCTCGGCAGAAAGCAATATTCGTACATTACGCGCTTGTGCGTGTTTACGAATATTAGATAGCGCTTCTTGGGTGATACGCATAATTTGCATCTCAGTTTCTGGTGAAAGATTTAACTTACCCTTAACTTGCAAGTAAGTTGGAATACCTTCTTCGGTTTCAAATCGATTGGCTAAGTTTTTTAGTGATACTTCAATACCCTTAGGGTCAAGCGGAACGCGGAAATTACACATCAATTCTCGCAGCTCTTGGTTGGCCTGAGTAATATTGGATTGCAGGCTGGCTACCTTTTCACTGGCATTCACCTCATCACCTTGTTTAATCATATCGTCCAATACAGTTACCTGTAATTTTAAACTATAAATAGTTTGCGCCAAAGAGTCGTGGATCTCTTGTGACAAAAACAAGCGCTCTTGTGAAAGCACCATGCGCTTAGTTTCTTCATCAAGTCTAGCCTTGTCTAAGGCAATGGCAATATTATCTGAAATTGACTCTAGTAGCGCTCGTTCGTCAAAAGCCAGCGAGGGCTCAGTATCAAAAAATAGGTTGAAAATACCCAAAGTTTTTCCATGGTATCTGAGTGGAATAAAAATAGTACCGACATTAGCCTTGGCTTCGGATTGATCGCCCACACACTTAGCACAGGTGTGTACACTAAATTGTACATTGACATCCTGCGCCATGGCTACCTCACCACAAAGGCAATCACTACTTAATACGTCAGTTACTTGACCTTGTTGGTCAATAACACCTCGCTGCGCTGCTAAATGCAACTCACCTTCATCAGTCAAGCAACGCACTACTCCGGAATCAGCATTGGTCATATTCATAAAAATGTCTAAAAAATGCTCAAACAATTCCTTAGTAGAGTGCATTGAATTAAGCTTTGAAGAAACACCGTAAAGTGTTTCTAATGAGGCAGATTTCTTACTAAGACGCTGTATTTGCTTTTGCAAAATATCTTCCATATCGTCGTATAGATGTTGATTTTCTTCAATCAAATGGTTAATTGCAGTAGCCACTGGCTGAAAGGTGGTCTTTTGTTCGTCATTTAAGCGTGCACTTTGATCAACATTGTAATCGCCCACCCAACTTTGCAGGTCATTAAACGGCAATAAGAAATCTTTACGGATTGCAAGATAAAGCCCCAAATAGACCAATAAAATTAACACCACCAACATGCTATCAACGATATTGGGTGTTTGATAAACTGATATCACTTCAGCCATTAATAAAGGTGATAATGCAATGGTTACCAATAAGTAGAGATAAAATTTTGCTTTAATACTCATAGATACCAACTATTTGCCAATACAGAATGACGAGAAGATTTCACCCAATAAGTCATCCGATGAAAATTCACCAGTGATACTACCTAAATATTGGGCTGCTTGGCGCAAATCTTCAGCAACTAACTCGCTAGCATTGCTATTCAGTTGATCCAATGCGTTTCGAGTTGAGTTTAAAGAAGATTCTAAAGCAACAATATGGCGTTTTCTAGCAAGTAACACCCCTTCGCCAGTATCGCTTAAACCGGCAATGTTTGAAAGTTCTTGTCTTAGCAAATCAAGGCCTTGTGATTGTTTGGCTGAAAGTGATAATTGAACCTGATCATCACAACGTGTTATATCAATTGAATCCCCCGTTAAATCCACCTTGTTTTTAATTAAGATAATTGGTTTACCTTCTATACCACTTGGCAAAATTGATAAGTCTGGCGCTTTATCTTGCGCATCAAATACCATTAAAACCACATCGGCACGTTCAATTTCTAAATGCGCTCTTTTAATGCCTTCTTGCTCTACTTTGTCTTCACTTATGTGTAGGCCAGCTGTATCAATAATATTAAGCGGCATACCATTAACTTGTATGGTTTCTTTTAAAATATCACGCGTCGTGCCGGCAATATCCGTCACAATTGCACTAGGGACTTGGGTTAGCGCATTAAGTAAGGATGACTTTCCGGCGTTGGGTTTACCGGCAATGGCAACGTTCAAGCCTTCTCTAAGAATGGCACCTTGTTCAGCAGAACTTAAAATATGTTGAATATCTTTTTCAATCTGCTCCATCTTTAGTTTAACCTCACCAGAAGCCAGAAAATCGATCTCCTCATCAGAGAAATCAATAGTAGCCTCAACAAACACTCTAAGCTCAATCAATGCTTGGGTTAATGCATTTACTTGATCAGAAAATTCACCGGATAAAGATCGAAGCGCTGAACGAGCAGATTGTTCAGAGCTGGCATCAATAATATCGGCCACAGCTTCGGCTTGCACTAAGTCCATCTTGCCATTCAAAAAAGCTCGCTTTGAAAATTCTCCTGGTTCTGCAGCGATTGCCCCTAAAGCCATTGCCGAATCTAACAAAGAACGCATAACCAAGATTCCACCATGGCCTTGCAATTCCAGTACGTCTTCGCCCGTAAATGAATTAGGTCCTGGGAAAAATAAAGCCACACCTTTGTCGATTACAATGCCTTCTTGATTAAAAAAAGAACCATAATGTGCATAACGAGGTTTAGGCACAAACCCTAGCATTTGCTCAGCGATGGCTTGACTAAGCGTGCCTGATACACGTACCACGCCAATACCGCCCTGCCCTAGGGCGCTTGCTAATGCACAGATTGTACTTGTATTACTCATCAGAAAAATAATGGGATAAGTAGTCATCAAAACTTAGATTATCCGCTTGTTCCACCTTAAGTTGTCTCTTACAAGAATCTTTAGCTTGTTGATCTAAGTAATCAAAATGATCTGAATCAACTTTTTCGGCCAAAAAAGCTCTTCGATGCTGTTTAGATAAAGCATTGGTATAGTCAAAAAAACCTTGATTTCGATTTTTCATCTCACTTAACGTTATTGCTGAAGGCGTTAAATCTGCATTATCAATGCGTCTGATCATCTGTTTAACTGCCTCTTGATATTCTTCACCTAATAACTCAGCACAATGATAAATTTTATTCATAATGTTTGAGCCCAATTCACTCAATTCAATTGATTGACCTTTGTGCATTAATTTTAAACCAGGCTTACGTCCTTCATGTGCAACCAGCTGGTCATTATTATCAATATCGAATTGTTCCCGACTGGATATAACTGGGGACACCTCCAACAAGCAGAACAACATATAAGCTTCCAAAAAATTAAGCTGCATTCGATCGATGCCCAATGGCAAAAGTGGGTTAATATCGAGTGAACGCAATTCAATATAACCAATGCCTTGATCTTGTAGTGCGTCTAGTGGTTTTTTTCCATCAAATACCAGAGGCTTTGGACGGACTGAAGCGTAATATTCATTCTCAATTTGCAGGATATTGGTGTTGAGTTGTTGGTATTCGCCTTGATCTTTAACTCCAATATCTTCATATTCACGACAAGAGGTTTGCATGCCTGATTTTAAACTGTGAATATAGTGACCTAAAGAGTTGTAATTGGCTTTAACACCGGCCTCATCTTCTCGTAAGTTTTGGTAACCAATATCACCCATACGTAATGATGTAGCATATGGTTCATACAAAGTAGAGTCATTAAATTCAACCAACGAATGTTGGTGATAGCCTTTTAAAAACGACTTGCAGACAGCGGATGATGCGCCAAATAAATACGGAATCAGCCAACCATAACGCACCACATTTCGAGTAAGTCCCATATAACTCTGATCAGTAAAATTTCGCAAAGTTTCATTGGGTGATTTTTTAGCTCGATAAGCTTCAAAAAAATCAGCAGAGAATGAGTAATTAAAATGAATACCGGCTATGGTTTGCATTACACTACCATAGCGATTGGCCAATCCTTTTCTGTAAACTGTTTTCATCATACCGTGATTGCTTGAACCGTATTGAGCAATAGGAATATAGGTTTCACCACGAATCACACAAGGCATAGAGGCCGGCCAAAAACTCTGGTCTTTTGGTAAATGATGGTATAAATATTGCTGGGTTTTTGATAAAAATGACAGTACCGCTTCGGCGCTAGACAATGGTGGAGTAACTAATTCAATCAACGATTCAGAAAAATCAGTGGTAATATTCGGATGCGTTAACGCGCACCCAAAGGCTTTTGGGTGAGGCGCCTGGGAGATGCCGCCCTTTCTAGAAACCCTCAAACCTTCCTTTTCAATACCCATAGAGCTCTCGGTAAGTAAGGAGGCATATGGTTTTAATATTTGGATTTTATCCGCTAAGTTCAAATGCTTGCTCAATGCTAAAATGCTATCATTTTACCATTAGGTCATCAGGATGAAGATAATCAAGGCAGTTGTTGGTGTTTTACGCAATAACTCTGGGCAAATACTGATTGCAAAAAGACAAGATCATCAATTCATGGCTGGCTTTTGGGAATTACCCGGTGGCAAAATCGAAGGTAATGAAAACATCGAACAGACCATTATCAGAGAACTCGATGAAGAATTAGGCATTGAAGTTGTAGATTTAAGTCTACATCAAACAATGCAACACACCTACAATGATAGAATAATTGAATTAACTATTTGTAATATTGATCGATTTAAAAAGACACCTGCCGGAATAGAGGGGCAGCAAATTGCTTGGGTTGATATTTATAAATTACACACCTACGAACTACTACCAACCATGAAATCTTTTATTAACTCAATTACTCTACCTAACAAATACTGGATCACGCCTTCAAGCAACCATCAGAGTGATGAGTGGTTGGCCAAATTTGACGAAAAAATGACACAAGACATTGAGCTCATTCAACTTCGAAGTAAAATTCAGCTAGAAAGTAGTTTTATTGCAGAACTTCACAACAAATGCCTGCAACATAACGTCAAATTATTATTAAACACAGTTGAAAAATCTTTTAATGAAGCGTATTGCGATGGTTGGCATATCACCACCGGAGAAATGTTAAAACTAAACAAAAGACCTTGTGATGAAGACAAACTGCTCGGCGCTTCAACCCATGATTTAATTGAAGCACTTAAAGCGCAAGAAATTGGTGCAGACTTTGTGGTTATATCGCCCGTTCAAGCAACACAAACCCATCCAGACACCATTCCAATAGGTTGGGAAAAGGCTAAAGAAGTTGTTGATAAGCTCAACATTCCGGTGTACTTTTTAGGTGGCATGGGCTCAGATGATTTAGACGAAACCTTAAGGCTAGGCGCCCAAGGCATTGCCGGGGTTAGTGCGTTCTAGTTGAATTTAGATTCTGCTCTAGCGAGTGTCATCACATCACAATATTTCACCTCTGTATTTTTTAATATAGTTGAGGCTAGCTCATTCAAACTTGAGCCTGTAGTCATCACATCATCAACCAATAAGACCTTGCTATATGTCATCGGCCTAACCTTAAATGCGTCTTTAATTTCGAACTTACGCTCTTCAGGATTAAGCGCTGATAATGGTTTTGTGGCTTTAATTCGATCAACATTTTGAGTGTCAATTATTGTGTTAGTTTTTGTGCTAATAACGCTGAGTAATTCCAACACCTGATTATAGCCACGCTCTGACATTCTACTGCGGCTCAGTGGCATGGGAATAATAGCATCATACTGAACACCCTTAGTAGCAATAAATTGGTAAAGATCATATAATTGATGTGAAAAATAATCACCAATACACAACTGATGGTCAAACTTAAAAGCTTTAATTAAATCAGCAATAGCGCCTTGGTAATCATACAAGGTATAAGCACGAGTAAAAGCTGGCGAATGCGATAAACATTGGCCGCAAAAATCTAGATCTCCTGTGATGGGGTGCGCACAAGATAGACATCTAGAATGATGATTGCTAAAGCTAGACTCGCATTCGTGGCAAACACAAAACTGTGCGTTTTCTGTACAAAGCACACAAGATTGATCAGGAGTAAGTATGCTTAATCTCGAGTAAATACCCATGTCAACTCATCAGACATCTCTTGTCTGAATTGATAACCTTCAATATTAAAATCTTTGAGTGATTCTGGCTCAGTTAGTCGATTCTTAATCATGTAATTCACCATTAATCCACGGGCACGCTTTGCGTAAATGCCAATAATTTTATAAGCATCGTTTTTAAGTTCTTTAAAAGCAATATTAACAATCTTAGCGTTGATCGATTTTTTATCAATGCCTTTAAAATACTCGTTGGATGCTAAATTAATAATCACCTCAGATTCATCTTCATTCAGCACATTCGAGATTTGATTACCCCAATATTCATACAGGTTTTTGCCTTGGTTGTTCTTTAGCTTAGTGCCCATTTCTAAACGGTAAGGCTGTATTAAATCCAATGGCCTGATGACGCCATATAAGCCAGACAGCATGCGCAAATGATCTTGTGCAAACTCTAAATCATTGGATGATAAGCTGGGTGCATCAATGCCGTTGTAAACATCGCCCTTAAATGCTAATAGTGCTTGTTTGGCATTGCTCAGTGTAAAAGGCGTGCTAAAAGTTTGAAAACGATCAAAGTTTAACTTGGATAATTTATCACTAATCGACATCAAACTAGCGATCTCGTCTTGGTTCTTATCTTTGAGTAAATCAACCAACACCTGAGATTGTTCAATTTGGCGCGTTTGTGTAAATGCGCTAATCTGGGCTGGTTCAAAATCTTGGGTTTTAGATGGGGAAATAACAGCTAACATCAGTTCAAAAATAAGATTAAAAAATTAAAAAATATTCTACCCGAAAATTATTCGCAAAAACACCACTAACACCACGTATTTGAGGATGTTTAGTTAGCTTTTTTACGATATAATTTACAAGATTTTTTTCGATTTTTATTTGAAGCAAAACCAACATGAAAGAACAGTTATTACACCTACCCAAACCTAACGGCCTTTACCATCCAAACAATGAGAAGGAGAATTGTGGTGTTGGCTTTATCGCACATATTAAAGGCCAGCCCTCCCATCAAATTACTACTGACGCATTAGAAATGCTCTCGCGTATGGATCATCGTGGTGGTTGCGGTTGCGAGTCTAATACAGGTGATGGCGCAGGTATTTTAACTGACATACCACATGCCTTTTTTATCAAAGAAATTAAAGCCAGTTTTGGTGTTGATGTCAAGCCAGGCAATTATGGTATTGGTAATATTTTTCTACCACAGGACGATAACGAAAGAGCGCACTGCATAAGCGTACTAGAAAAGACTATTGAAGACGAAGGTCAAACATTGGTGGGTTGGCGTGATGTGCCAGTTGACGCCGATAAAGCTGATGTAGGCCATACTGCCAGAGAATCTCAGCCGATTATTAAACAACTTATTATTGCCGGTGCAGATGGTATTGATAATAAAGCTTTTGAGCGTTCATTATTTGTTATTAGAAAACACGCATCGAACGTTATTCGTACTGATAAGACTTTATCTCAAGCATTGTTATTCTATGTTTGCAGTTTATCGACCACGGTTATCATTTATAAAGGCATGTTAATGGGATCACAAGTACTTGATTTCTATACTGATTTATCTAACCCTGAATATGCCTCTTATTTGGCGATGGTACATTCACGTTTCTCAACCAATACATTCCCGTCTTGGGACAGGGCGCAACCCTGTCGCTACATGTCTCATAATGGTGAAATCAATACTCGACAAGGTAACTACAACTGGATGCGCGCCCGAGAAGGTGTATTAGAAAGCGATCTATTTAAAGACGATTTAGCCAAAACCCTGCCAGTGATAGAAACTGAAGTTTCTGACTCAGGTAGTTTTGACAATGTTTTAGAGTTCTTAATGATGAACGGTCGCACTCTACAAGAGGCAGTACTAATGATGGTACCTGAAGCTTGGCAAAATGATGACAATATGAGTAATGATAAAAAAGCATTTTACGAATATTTCTCTAATGTAATGGAACCATGGGATGGACCTGCTTCGATTGCTTTTACTGACGGCCACTATATTGGCGCAGTACTTGATCGAAACGGCTTGCGTCCTTCACGTTTTTACCTGACGCACGATGACCGTGTCATTATGGCAAGTGAAGTCGGCGTAGTTGATGTTGAAACCGACAACGTTAAAACCAAAGGTAGATTACGCCCAGGCAAGATGTTTTTGGTTGATTTTGATAAAGGTGAATTGGTGGATGATGAAGCCATTAAAGCCGATTTTTCTGCACAAAATCCTTATCAAGATTGGCTTAACGATCAACAAATTCACTTATCAGAATTCAAGTGTGAAGAAGAGGCGCATGGCTTTCATCCAGAGTCTCTCATCCATCGTTTAAAAGCCTTTGGTTATAGTACTGAGACCTTACAATTTATGCTCTTACCATTGGTTAGTGAGCTTCGTGATCCAGTCGGATCAATGGGTAACGACTCAGCACTAGCTTGTCTATCAGATCAGTCACGCATTATTTATGACTACTTTAAGCAATTGTTTGCACAAGTCACTAACCCAGCTATTGACTCAATTCGTGAAGAAGTGGTGATGTCACTACGTTGCTCTATTGGCCCTGAAGGAAACCTTTTAAACAACAAAGCAGAAAACGCACACCGCCTGGTCATTGATCATCCGATTCTAACCAATGAAGAGACTGCTGCACTTCGTCACTGTAACCACCGTGGTTGGACTTCTAAGACCATTGATATTACTTATGACATCAATGGAAATAAAAAAGTATCTGAATTACTTGATGAAATTTGTCAACAAGGTTCGCAAGCCATTAAAGACGGACACTCTCTGGTTATTTTATCTGATCGTAATATCGGTGAAAATCGAGTAGCTATCAGTACATTATTGGCTTCTTCAGCGCTACATCGCTATCTAGTTGCAAGTCATGAACGTACTCAAGTAGGTATTATTGTAGAAACAGGTGAGGCTCGTGAAGTGCACCACTTCTGCTTATTAACCGGTTTCGGTGCAGATGCTATTAACCCTTATTTAGCGTTTGAAGCCCTGTGGCAAGCTCGTCGAGATGAGATGATTGACATAGAAAGTGATGCGGCTATTATTCAAGCTTATCGCAAAGGTGTTGGCAAAGGCATGCTGAAAGTCATGGCGAAAATGGGTATTTCTACGCTAGAGTCCTATAAAGGTGCGCAAATTTTTGAAGCCGTTGGTCTGGCACCAGAAGTCATGGAAAAATGTTTCTTTGAAACGGCGTCACGTATTAAAGGTGTGGGCTTTGATGTTTTGCAATCAGAAGTTGAAAAGCGCCACCAAAGTGCTTACCAAACTAACGATCTTGATAATCTGGGTCATTACCATTGGCGTAGTGGCGGTGAAAAACACATGTGGGAGCCACAGACCATTGCTAATTTACAATTGGCTGCTCGCAACAATGACGAGCAAGCTTATTGGGCCTTTTCTAAACGCTCTAATGAAGAAGGCACACGTAACTGCACTTTACGTGGATTAATGTCGTTCAAAAAAGGTAATTCAATTTCAATTGACGAGATTGAAGATGCTAAAGAAATCGTTAAACGTTTTGCCACGGGTGCCATGAGTTTTGGCTCAATTTCTGCAGAATCACACGAATCTTTAGCTATTGCTATGAACCGCTTAGGTGGTAAATCAAACACAGGTGAAGGTGGTGAAGATTCTAAACGTTGGACTCCAGATGCTAATGGAGACTCACGCCGTAGCGCTATTAAACAAGTTGCATCAGGTCGTTTTGGCGTTACCATTGATTACCTTAACAACGCTGATGAAATCCAAATTAAAGTTTCGCAAGGTGCGAAGCCGGGTGAAGGAGGAGAGTTACCAGGCGCTAAAGTTGACGAAGGCATTGCTAAAATTCGCCACTCAACGCCTGGTGTAGGTTTAATCTCACCACCACCTCATCATGATATCTATTCAATTGAAGATTTATCACAACTAATTTTTGATCTTAAACGCTCAAATCCTGCTGCTCGTATTAGTGTGAAACTCGTAGCCGAGGTAGGTGTTGGTACAATTGCCGCTGGCGTTACCAAAGCCAAGTCAGATCATATTGTGATTGCAGGTCACGATGGTGGTACGGGTGCATCGCCACTCACCTCTATCAAACATGCGGGCTTGCCGTGGGAACTAGGCCTAGCTGAAACCCACCAAACCTTGGTGATGAACGACTTACGTTCACGCGTGGTGATTCAAACAGATGGTCAGTTAAAAACAGGTCGCGATGTAGCCATTGGTGTTTTACTAGGCGCTGAAGAGTTTGGTTTCTCTACTGCACCACTGGTTACCATGGGCTGTATTATGATGCGTAAATGTCACCTGAATACTTGCCCAGTTGGTATTGCCACGCAAGATAAGGAGCTTCGTAAGAAATTCACCGGCAAGCCAGAACACGTAGTCAACTACTTGTTTATGGTAGCTGAAGAATTGCGCTTAATCATGGCAGATCTTGGTTTCAAAACCGTGAATGAGATGATTGGTCGTGTTGATATGCTAGAGATGGATAAAGCCATCGATCATTGGAAGCAAGGTTCGATCAATTTAGATGCTTTATTAACGCCAGCAAACAAGCCAAATGCTAGCACTGGAACTTATCAGAGCATCTTACAAGATCACCAATTAGAATTACAGCTTGACAATAGCTTAATTGAACAATCAAAGGCCGCTATCGAAAGCAACGAACCTGTACAGTTTGATTCGATCATTACCAATGTAGATCGCGCAGTAGGTGCAATGCTGTCTTCACACGTGGTTAAAACTCGTGGCAGTAACAACTTAGACGAAGGCTCAATACATATTAATTTTAAAGGCTCTGCTGGTCAGTCCTTAGGTGCATTTTTAGCGCAAGGTATTACCCTAGAAGTTGAAGGCGATGCTAATGACTATGTCGGTAAAGGCTTGTCTGGTGGTCGTGTGATTGTTTATCCGCCACAAAACTCTACCTTTATTTCTGATGAACAAATCATAGCCGGCAACGTTTGTGGCTATGGCTCAACAGGTGGTGAGATGTATCTATCTGGCCGTGTCGCCGAGCGTTTCTGTGTGCGTAACTCAGGTGTGGTTGCTGTAGTTGAAGGTGTGGGCGATCATGGTTGTGAATACATGACAGGTGGTCGTGCAATTATTCTGGGTGAAGTCGGTCGTAACTTTGGTGCTGGTATGAGTGGTGGTATTGCTTATATCTACAACCCAAACAAAACCTTTAAGGATATGGTAAATCCAATCATGGTTGATCTTGATCCAATGGACGATGATGCACAAAAAGAGCTTTTTCAATATGTATCAAACCACGCAAAGTTTACTGACTCTGCTGTGGCGAAACGTATTGTTGATAATTGGAATGATGAACTCAAGCACTTTGTTAAAGTCATGCCAAAAGACTTTAAACGCGTCCTACAACAAAACTCAAAGTAGCCTAATAACAGCCATATAAAATATTAAAGCGGTATTGTGTCAATTGCATCTGCGGTTTGATCAATCACTGCATCAACGCCCTCGCCTACCACTGGAATGACAGAAATGACTGCACCTGTAACTCGCATCGGTACAGTAACAACTTTGGTCAATACGCAACTGGATAAGAGCAATAATGCCAATAATAATGAAGTAAGTTTTAACATAGTTTAATTTCTCTGCAAAATCGTAAAGTGGTAAGTATGACGGTTTTTTTCATCTGGTGTGTGTGATTCTCGGCTAATTTCCCTAAATTCAGATCGGTCAAATTTAGGGAAATGTGCATCACCCTCATGCTCGCCTTCAATTTGGGTAATATAAAGTCTATCAACACTCGGTAGCATTTGCTCATAAAAAGAGGCGCCGCCCATCACCATCACCTCATCATCGGCTTTTGCCAACTCTAGCGCGGCATCAATACTGCCCACCACCTCACAACCTTCAGCCTTAAAATCAGTATTACGACTGACGATTACATTACGACGATTTGGCAATGGGAAGCCAATTGATTCAAAGGTTTTACGCCCCATTAATACCGTTTTGCCGGTGGTAGTTTTTTTAAAATAACCCAAATCAGCAGGCAGGTGCCAAGGCAAGGCATTATCCTTGCCAATCAGCTGATTGTCGTCCATTGCTACAATAATTGATAATCGCATAGAAGAAGTTCGAATAAAGTAAAATGAATCTATTTTACAAATACCGGTATCACTCGTGTCATTAATTCTTGCCTCATCTTCACCTTTTCGAAAAAAGTTGCTTTCTAAGCTTGAGTTAGAATTTTCAACGCATGCGCCTGATATTGACGAGTCACGTCACGATGGTGAAACGCCAGAGCAATTGGTGTATCGCTTGAGCCAAGAAAAAGCAGCTGAGGTTGCCAAAATCCAGAGTGGATTGATCATCGCCTCAGATCAAGTGGCGACACTCGGCAGTGGTACGAAAACTGATGACAAAATATTGTCAAAGCCTCACACCCATGAAAATGCGATAAAGCAACTTCAGAAAAGTTCTGGAAATACAGTGACTTTTGTTACTAGTTTGACACTTTTAAATACAAATAGTGGCAATATTCAAACAGTTGTTGAAACATTCAAAGTGATTTTCAGAACATTAACCGCCAAACAAATCGACAATTATCTAAAAAAGGAACAACCTTATAATTGTGCTGGTAGTTTCAAATCTGAAGCGTTGGGCATTTGCTTATTTGAGCGTTTAGAAGGCGATGATCCAAACACGTTAATTGGTTTGCCGCTAATTAAATTAATCAAAATGTTAGAAAACGAAGGCGTGGACATCCTAGAAGATTAGTAATGCCACAACTCTATCTGCAGGATTCTGCACCGTTTAAGTCTGGACAAAAATTCTATTGGGGCTCGCTCTATGGCAGTGCACAAGCACTCGCGCTGATCGAGTTTGCCAAAGCACAAAACCAAGTAGTTTTGGTGATTGCCAATGACATTATGCATTTTGATCAGTTGGTAAAATCGCTTAATTTTTATAATGATGACTTGGATATTCTCAAATTTGATAACTGGGAGGTTTTGGCTTTTGATCATTTTTCCCCGCATCCGGATATCACCTCAAGCCGACTTAGCACACTCGCCAAGCTACCAAGCCTAACCAAAGGCATTGTTATTACTACGCTAGAATCTTTGTCTCAGCATCTGTGCCCATTAGAATTTAGTCAAAAATATAGTTTTAGCCTACAAGCAGGCGATGTAGTCGATATACACAGCTTTGCTGAAAAATTACTAAAAATTGGCTATAGCCGTGTCACCACAGTAATGGAGCATGGTGAGTTCAACGTTAAAGGCTCACTGATTGACTTGTATCCAATGGGAGCAAAATCTCCTTACCGACTTGATTTGTTCGATCAAGAAATTGACTCTATTCGCACCTTTGATACCTCAACACAACGCTCCGTTGATGTGACTAACGCCCTATCATTATTACCGGCCAGAGAATTCTCAACGGATGCACAGAGTCTTGAGATTTTTAAACAAAATTATCTAAAAGTTTTTGGCCAAACGGATGACTTTATTTATACCGAAGTTAGTGAATCACGCCTGCCTGGTGGTATTGAATTTTACTCACCTTTGTTTTTTACCCACACCAATACCTTGTTTGATTATTTGGCAGATAGCACCATTATTGCGCATTACCAAGGATTTAGCGATTTGGCCGATACCACCTTTACTGAAATTCGAGACAGGCACCAACAAGCAAGCCACAATTTGGACAGACCACCACTGCCACTAGAGCAAGTATTTTTAAACAAAGAGCAGTTATTCAGCCGGATTAAACAACGACAGCAACTGGTCATCGGCACTTCAAAAGTAGAAGGAAAAACTGGTAAGTTAAACTTTGCCAGCAAGTTGTTACCACCTTTAAATATTGATGCCCAAGCCAAGCATCCAATGGCAAAATTTCTGAATTTTTCAAAAAAGTTCAATGGCAAAATACTCATTGTTTGCGAATCAGAAGGCCGACAAAGTGTACTGACTGACTTGTTCAATAATCATAATTTGACAGCAGTCAACGTTGATCATTGGCAAGCATTTACACAGGGTGAACAAGCACTCTACATTACCAATGCTGATCTTAATGATGGACTGCTCACAAAAGACATTGCCGTTATCACCGAGGTTAATTTATTTGGCGCCGATGTGGTCAAACAGCAAAGACGTCGTCGTGCAAAACACAAGGACTTTGATGAAGCTATCAAAAGCTTAGTAGAAATCAAAATTGGCGACCCAATTGTGCATGAGAGTTATGGTGTTGGTCGCTACCTAGGTTTAAAAACGCAAACTTTTGATGATTTAGCACAAGATTTCTTAATGCTAGAATACGCCAACGGCTCTAAACTGATGGTGCCGATGACTTCGCTCAATTTAATCTCTCGCTATTCAGGCGCATCACCAGACAGTGCACCTTTGCACAAACTCGGCACTAATCAATGGACCAAGGCCAAACAAAAAGCCCATGAAGCCTTGCATGATATCGCTGCTGAGCTCTTAGAAATTTATGCCAAACGCCAATCACAAACCGGATTTGCCTTCCCAGAACCAAGCGATGCTTATGCATCCTTTGTTTCAAGCTTCCCATTCGAAGAAACCCCGGATCAACTCAAAACTATGGGCGAGGTGTTGGCTGATATGCAATCCAGACGACCAATGGACCGACTGGTGTGTGGTGATGTTGGCTTTGGCAAAACTGAAATCGCCATGCGCGCTGCATTTTTAGCAGTAGAGTCTGGCAAACAAGTAGCAATATTAGTGCCCACCACACTCTTGGCTAATCAACACTTGCAGTCATTCAAAGACCGATTTATCAATTATCCAATTGAGATTGCCGCACTCTCAAGGTTTCAAACACCCAAAGAGCAAACACAAATTAAACAGCAATTATTTGATGGGAAAATCGACATTGTAATCGGCACACACAAGCTCATTCAAGGCAGTATTAAATACCAAAAATTAGGCTTAGTGATTATTGATGAAGAGCATCGATTTGGTGTTAAACAAAAAGAATCCTTAAAAAAACTGCGTGGACAGAGTGACATCCTCACCATGACCGCCACCCCTATTCCGCGTACATTGAATATGGCGCTCGGATCACTCAGAGAGTTGTCTATTATTGCCACCCCACCACAAGGGCGTAGTGCGATTCAAACCTTTGTTAATGAGTGGAATGATGACGCTATTAAGGAAGCTTGCTCTAGAGAGTTACATCGCGGTGGGCAGATATTTGTTCTGCACAATGACATTGACTCCATCGACAATATGGCGGAAAACTTAAAAAATTTAATGCCAAATATTCATGTGCGTATCGCACATGGTCAAATGCCAACCAATGAGTTGGAAAATATCATGGGGGATTTTTATCATGGTCGTTTTCAAATATTGGTGTGTACTACCATTATTGAAACAGGTATTGATATACCTAACGCCAACACCATTATTATTAATAATGCTCAGAACTTTGGCTTAGCACAACTACATCAGTTGCGTGGTCGTGTTGGTAGGTCGCATCATAGAGCCTATGCTTATTTAGTCATTAAGTCACACCAGTCGCTTAGTGCTAATGCCAAAAAACGTCTAGCTGCGATTGAATCCTTAGAAGAACTAGGTGCAGGCTTTATGCTTGCCAACCATGATTTAGAAATCCGTGGCGCGGGTGACTTGCTTGGTGACAACCAATCAGGAAAAATCAGTGAAATTGGTTTTAATCTTTATCACGATTTACTTAAACGTACCATTGATGCCATGCGCGCTGGTAAGAAAATCAACCTTGATGATCCGATCAACCATGAAATTGAAATTGATACTGGGCTTGGGTGCATCATTCCTGAGACTTATCTCGGCGATGTGCACGAGCGCTTGGTCTTATACAAACGCATTGCCAACGCTAAAAATAACGACGAGCTGAAAGAATTACAAATCGAGATGATTGATCGTTTTGGATTGTTGTTGGATTCAACCAAAAATTTATTTGCCGCCACGCGACTTAAACTTTTTTCGGAAAAAATCGGAATTGATAAAATTTCCATCTATGATGACAAAGCACACCTCACTTTTTCAGCCAAAAACACAATTGAACCAATAAAAATCATCAATTTAGTGCAAAAACAGCCGAAAACTTACCAATTAAAGGGTCAAAATCAGTTAATTATCAAACAAGAAATGCCTGAAGATATTGAACGAATAGAGCTGGTTGAAAATTTACTAAAAAAGCTAAATTAGTTTATTTCTTATTAAAACAGGCATCAAAATCTTAATAGCAAAATAAATAAAGACAATGCCTCCAATAATATCGCCAGCCATGTAGCTTGCTATAAAACTTAGTGGCTCTATCGGCTCTTGATAACTCCCCAGAAAAATAAGAACTTACCAAGAGTACTTATCAAAGCAGTTAAAATTACAGAAAATAATATGTGCTTATAATTAATCAATTTAGCATCAAAGAAATCAGAAAGATTGGCAATTTTCATTATATAAATTGCAAACAAAGGCGATAGAGATCCAATAACCACATGTCCGATAAATCCATCTAAGCCATTTCCAAACCAATTATTCCATAAGAAATAACCAACAATGGTATTGGCAATTATTACGCCTGGCAGTACTCTAGACCCAAATAAGAGATATACAAATATTTCAGCGCCAACTGGTAAGAACAGCAAATTGCCATATGTAAAATTCATATAACCTATGCCTTCAATCATAATGAGCGAGATTAACACCAGTGTAAGGGCTAAAAAGTTATTTTGAATTATTTTCATAACAGATAGTAAAATTCCGAATTTGAAGTTCAATAAGGACTATTTTACCGTTTAAATATTAAGCTTGAGATCTTAATGCCGATATAAATAAATACAATTCCACCAATCAGATCACCTACTAAATAGGTTGTAATATAGCTATCTAATCTAGGAAGCTCATTGTCTATTAATAACGCTTTCACCAAGGTGCTGAATATTGCTGATAACAATATCAAAAATACAACATGACTGACTTTAATCTTAGGCCCTTCAAAGAATTTTGATAAGTTAAATAAACGCATAATAGCAATCGATAAAATTGGTGCTATGGAACTTGCTGTCCGCTTTAGCACTTCTTTTTGAGAAATATCAACTACACCACCTTCAACAATAACCTCAGCAATTAAATACCCTAGTAATACACCAGGGAAAACACGAAAGCCAAATAATAAATACGATAGAATTGCCGCACCAATTGGGAACCATAACAAATTTCCTAAGTCTGGAGTTACGTTATCAAACGGTGAAGATAGAGCTCTTGCTAACACTATCATTGTAAGTGCAATTAAGTTATAGATAATAATTTTTTTGATGCTCATAGCTGAGAATTATAGTCTATATACATGTTAAACATATATATATGGTAAACCATATATCCAGAAATACTACTAAAGGGGGGTTAAGTTTAGCTAGTTAAGGTTTTTGGCGGGCTGAGACCACCATAAAAGGCAGTAGTTTTAATACTAACCAAATAACCACAATACCGCCTATCATATCACCGATAAGGTAATGCGTTAAGAAGTCTACTGGGCTAATACTAAATACATCACTCTTAGCGTAGATGACAAATCTAGTAAGTGAATGGATGATTGCCGTAAAGAAGATTAAAAACAAGACATGCCTGAAGTCAATTTTTTTAAGCTCAGTAAAATCACATAAATTACACTTTTGTATAAACCAGATTGAAAACAGTGGTGCGAGTGCGCCCATGATAGCACCGGCGGCACCCCAAGCAAAGTTCCCGCCCCAAGAGCTAAATAATACAACACCACAGAAAATACAACTGGCCATTACACCCGGTAAAACTTGGCGCCCAAATAACAAAAATACTAAAATCTTTACCCCAATTGGCAAATACAAATATGAGCCTATCTCAGCGTCAAAGCCTGACAACTGTTGCATTGCAATAGAAGCTAAAAAAATTGCTGAAAAAGCAATTAAATTATTTAAAAATATCTCTTTATATGGATACATGTTTTAATTATATGAGCTTATTTATTGTTGGTCTATTATGGATTTCCTTATGCTAATAGATCAAAGTAACCCTATAACAGGCATGATGCAATAACATTAAAACTTAAAAATTGTTTTTTAAGATTGATAAATATTGCTTACTTATTATAGGTAAGAATCATCGCACGTCTATCAACGTTTGATTGATTAGCAGCAATAATGTCATTAGCCAATAAAACACCTACCGCTCTCTTGATAGTAGACAGTGAATATTTAGCAAAATATTGATTTTTAGTTATTGTAGTAATCGTAGCATCTCTTTTATGCATAACAAATTCTAGCACTGATTTTTCTACTTCTGAAAGTTGATCAAGACCTAAATCACGCTCATAATTATCTAATGATTCTCTTAACTCAAATAATTTCTTTAATGTATCCATAAAACCCCCTCTAGTTTTAATTATTTATACAAGATGACAAGTACATCTTGCGTCTGTCATCAGTCGCTTGTTTTGATTTGATTGCACCCTCTAATTGTAACTTTGCAACAACGCGGTTAATCGTTGAAAGTGAATACTTACTAAAATAAGCATGATTCATTATAGTAGAAATTGTGGTTTGTTTTTTATTGATAATAAACTCTAGCACAGAGCGTTCGATCTCCGAATAAGCATGCACTCCTAACAATTTTTCTTGCTCGTAAAGCGCTTCTCTGAGTTTAAATAATTTTTGTAATGGGTCCATATTTTGAATCGTGTATGATTATATTATATTATATTATATTATTTTATTTTATATTATATTTTGATCTATATAGCAATGGTTTTCCATATGTTTATGTTTCATTATGAGTTTTATTGTAAATAGGCCTATAATAAATATTAATATAGGTTAGAATAGACTACATCTTGTTGACGCAGTAAGTAAACAAAATACTTGCCCATCTCCTCTTAATTGGCTGCCGCCATCAAGAATCAATATTTATGAATAAGGCTTATTATGCACCAAGAAAAATTAATTCACGAAATCGCTTCAGAGGTTGGAATGTCTAGAGCAGATGCAGAACATGTATTGAATATAATAACTAATACTATTATAAACTCAATTTCCCATGGCGAAAAAGTAGAGCTAGATGGTTTTGGAAACTTCTTTTCTAAGCCTTTGAGTGCATATACACAAAGAAAATCACATGCAGAGAATGCTAATATTCTTGCTTTTCAACAAAGTACCGCTTTAGAAAATTCGATAAACAATTTTTCTCAGTAAAGAGTATCTTAAGTATATATATCAAAAAAATATACATTATTATAGATTGTGCTATAATAAATTTCATCTTGGGTAGGGGTCAACGTTGAATAAGTTAATATCTCTCTCTTCGTCTCCTTGATAGACCGGCTTTCTTTCCAAGACCTTATTATTACATTATTAAATACAGGGCACTAAACACAAATGAATAAATCAGAATTAATCGATGCAATTGCATCAGAATCAGGGCTTTCTAAGGCAGATGCAGCGCGCGCACTAAACGCAACAACCGATGCAATCACTGGCGCTATGGCAAGTGGTGATGGCGTACAGTTAACCGGCTTTGGTTCTTTTGTTGTTAGAGATCGTGCAGCACGCGTAGGTCGTAACCCACAAACAGGTGCAAGTATTCAAATTAAAGCTTCTAAATTAGCAGCTTTTAAAGCCGGTAAAAATTTAAAAGAAGTGGTAAACAGCTAAGATTGTTACTGTTTTAATAAAGAAGCACCTTCGGGTGCTTTTTTATTGCTGGTTAATTAAACCAACAACTAAAACAAAGACGTCCCATAATTTTGTTGATATAAGCGTTCAATCGTGTCTAAATCAAACTGATGATTTTGTGTGCCTAAATGTGCAATCTTAATCGCGCCTAGTAATCCGGACAACTGGCCAGTAGTTTTCCAATCCATACCATTCATCAAACCAAATAACAATCCTGCACGATAAGCATCGCCACAACCGGTTGGGTCTTGTGTTGCATCAGCCTTAGCAGGGGCAATGGTAATCACCTCACCACCAGTATGAATCTCACTACCCTCACCACCTTTGGTGATAATTAACGCCTCTACCATAGAGGCAATCATCTTAACATCAAGCCCAGTTTTGTCTTGCAACATCTGTGATTCATAATCATTCACAGCCACATAAGTAGCTTGCTTTACAAAATTTGCAAGTTCTTCACCTGAGAACATAGGCATACCCTGACCAGGATCAAATATAAAAGGAATGTTGGCATCAGCAAACTGTTGCGCATGCTCAATCATACCGTCTCGACCATCAGGAGAGACAATACCTATGTCTGCAACACTCGCATCACTCACTTTATTTTGATGAGAGTTGCTCATTGCACCTGGATGAAAAGCGGTGATTTGGTTATCATCCATATCGGTAGTAATAAATGCCTGCCCCGTATAAGCACCTTTAATCACTTTCATATGTGTGGTATTCATATGATGCTTTTCCATCCAGCTCATGTATGGCGCAAAGTCTTCACCGACGGTTGCCATTGACACAGAATTAGCACCCAATAGATGCAAATTGTATGCAATATTACCCCCACAACCACCAAATTCTTTGCGCATAGTAGGCACCAAAAACGAGATATTTAACATATGCACTTTGTCGGGCAAAATGTGATTTTTAAATTGGTCTTGAAATACCATGATAGAATCAAAGGCATAAGAGCCACAAATTAACGCTGTTTTGAACATACTAATCTCCTTATTTTCAATTCCGACATGGGGCTTGCCTATGTCATCTTAATTCTTCTGGCACAGGGAAGTGAACATTTTCTTGTGTACCGCTTACCTCAATTACTTCGCTTGCACCCTGATCATATAAATAGTTGATCACCTCTTGTACCAACACCTCAGGCGCTGACGCGCCGGCAGTGACGCCAACAATCTTTGCTCCATCTAACCAACTTGATTGTATTTCATTGGCGCTATCAATTAAGTAGGCATTTTTATCTAGCTTCTCGGCAATTTCACGCAAACGATTTGAATTACTAGAATTACTAGATCCAAGTACTAATAAGACATCAGAATCTTGCATTAATGTCTTCACTGCGTCTTGTCGATTTTGTGTGGCATAACAAATATCGTCTTTCTTTGGTGATTTTATATCGGGAAATTTATTCTTAAGTGCTTCAACAACCTGCTGTGTGTCATCCACTGATAAAGTGGTTTGTGTTGTATAAGATAAATTTTTGTTAGCTAAATCTAATTTATTAACATCGGCGACTGTTTCGATTAGCTCAACACTCGTGCCTTCGCTTGACTGGCCCAAGGTGCCCTCTACTTCAGGATGACCTTCGTGCCCAATAAGAATAACTTTATGGTTTTGTTTTTGTTTTCGCGCTACCTCTTTATGTACCTTGGTTACCAATGGGCAAGTGGCATCGTAAACCGTTGCGCCAATTTTATTGGCTTGATTCCGCACTGTTTGAGAAACGCCATGCGCGCTAAAAATCACCACTTCACCTGTAGGAACCTCACTGATTTCTTTCACAAAAATAGCGCCTTTTGATCTAAGGCCATCCACCACAAATTTATTGTGCACTACTTCGTTACGTACATAGATAGGAGCACCATGTCGATCAATGGCACGTTCAACAATTTCAATCGCGCGATCAACGCCCGCACAAAATCCTCTAGGGTTTGCCAATAAAACTTTCATTAGATCTTTTCAAGTATTTCTACTTGGAACGAAACATCACAACCTGCTAAGGGGTGATTAAAGTTAACGGTGATTGCATCGCCATCAATCTTATCTATACAGCCCACATAAGAATCACCAACTGGCGTTTCAAACTCAACTGCAGCATCTACTTCTACAACCATACCCTTAGGAAAATCTGCGCGATTCATTACCTGAATTGCCTCATCATATATGCCACCAAAAGCCTCCTCAGAGGTGAGTAAAAAAGTTTGTGATTTTCCAACTTCCGCTTCTTCCACACAGCACTCTAGACAAGGATCAAGCTGCCCATCACCAATTTCAAACTCAAAGGGGGTGTCAAGTGTTTCGTCAGCCACCGCGCCATTGGCGTGGGTGAGTTTGTATAACAGTTTGTATTTAGCCATGCAGGGCTTGTAGTAACTGATGCACTTTATCGCGTAAATCTCGACGATGTACGATTAGATCGATTGCACCTTTTTCAAGCAAAAATTCACTGCGTTGAAAGCCTTCAGGTAGCGTCTCGCGTACTGTTTGCTCAACCACGCGTGGACCAGCAAAACCAATTAGTGCATTTGGTTCAGCAATATGGATATCGCCTAACATGGCGAAGCTAGCAGAGACGCCGCCCATTGTTGGGTCTGTCAAAATCGAAAAAAATGGAATTTTCTTATCGCTAAGTTGTTTTAAGACCAAGGCAGTTTTACTCATTTGCATTAAAGAGAATAAGCCTTCTTGCATGCGCGCGCCACCTGAAGCTGAAAAACAAATCAATGGCGAGTTAGTGCGAATGCTTTCTTGTGCAGCGCGAACAAATTTCTCGCCCACGACAGAACCCATTGAGCCACCCATAAATTTAAACTCAAAAGCAGCGGCAACAACAGGCATGCCGCTTAATGTGCCTTTTTTAACCACTAAAGCGTCTTTCTCACCGGTGATTTTTTGTGCTTGTGAATAACGATCTTTATACTTCTTCTGATCCTTAAACTTTAATGGATCAACTGCAACTAAATTAGCGGCAATCTCTTCTTGGCCGTCAACATCCAAAAAACTTTCCAACCGAACCCTGGCAGAAATACGCATATGATGGTCGCAATTTGGACACACATAAGTTTTCTGTTTTAACTCTTCTTCATACAAAGTAGATTCACACTTAGGGCACTTGCTCCACAAACCTTCAGGAATATTCTTTTTAACCACATTAGTAATTGAAGGTAAGATTTTTTTTAGCCAACTCATAATGAGGTCCTTATTTTACGGCAGCTGATATTTCAGCTGACAATGCGCCAACACTTGCTAACATTTTATCTCTATCTGAGGCATATTGTTCAACAAATGACACTAGAGACGAGCCAACAATTACCGCATCGGCTGAGGCAGAAACTGCTTTGGCAGTCGCCGCATCCTTAATGCCAAAACCAACACCTACCGGTAAATCAATAAATTGACGAATTCGAGTCAGATTGGTATTAACTCTATCTACATCAATATGGCCAGCACCTGTCACCCCTTTAAGAGAGACGAAATAAACGAAACCTGAAGCAATGCCAGCCAAAAATGCTAAACGATCTTCAGTTGTTGTGGGCGCTACTAGAAAAATAAAATCAATATCAACGTCATCTAGACACCGCTTTAAATCATGTGCTTCTTCCGGCGGCATATCAACCACTAGCACACCATCAACACCACTCTCACTCGCTGCGTTAGCAAAGGCTTGATAGGCGCTCTTTTCAGTATCCCTTTGAAGGGTAGGAGTAAATACTTCAATGGGGTTCAAATAACCCATTAAAACAATGGCAGTAGTGTCGTTGGTTTGTCTAAACCTCTTTACTAGATCAAGCACGTCATGCAAGCTTACACCATCGGCCACAGCACGTTCATGCGATTTGGCAATCATTGGACCGTCAGCCATTGGGTCAGAAAACGGCACCCCTAACTCAATCACATCAGCGCCATTCTCAACTAAGGTTTGCATTAAATCAAAAGTATTATTTAAACCACTATCACCTGCAGTAATAAACGGTATAAATGCCTTAGTTCCCGCTTCATTTAATTGATTAAAAACACTTGTAATTCTAGACATAATTAAGATTGTATCACACTATGATCGAACACTAAACTCGTGCACACTATCGACCAGTACTTTCATGTTTTCTGGGTTTACATCCGGCGTAATGCCATGGCCTAAATTAAAAATGTGCCCTGTATCACCTTTAAACTGACTTAATACTTTCTTCACTTCTGCCCTCACAACTTCAGGCGTACCATACATAACTGCAGGATCTAAGTTGCCTTGAATGGCAACCTTGTCGCCGATTTGTTGCTCAACCTCGCCAAGCTCAACTGTCCAGTCGATACCTACGCCATCACAGCCAGTATTTGCAATTTCATTCAGATGCTTGCCGCCATTTTTACTAAATAAAGTAATCGGTGTATTTGGATGCTTTGCTTTGATACCATTCACAATTTTCTGCATATAACCAAGTGAAAAATCTAAGTAATTAGACTTAGATAACACACCGCCCCAGGTGTCAAATACCATTAAACTGTCTGCACCACTGAGTACTTGCTGGTTTAAATAAGCGATGACACTATCTGCTAATTTTTCCAATAATAAATGCAACGCCTTTGGGTCATTAAAGAGCATTGCTTTGGTTTTGGCAAAAGTTTTACTACTACCGCCTTCAATCATGTAAGTGGCTAGTGTCCAAGGACTACCACTAAAGCCAATCAGTGGTGCTCGTGTACCTAGCGCTGTTTTGATTGTTGATACCGCATCAAATACATAAGTTAGGTCATTATTAACCTCTGATGGAATAGCCTCGATATCTGCGAGTGTTTGAATAGGACGTTCAAATTTTGGCCCTTCACCTTCACTAAAGTACAAACCCAAGCCCATCGCATCAGGAATGGTTAAGATATCAGAAAATAAAATTGCCGCATCAAGATCAAATCGATCAATTGGCTGCATAGTTACTTCACAAGCAAGCTCAGGGTTTTTACACAAACTCATAAAATCACCTGCTTTTTTTCGGGTGGCACGATACTCAGGTAAATATCGACCTGCTTGGCGCATTACCCAAATAGGGGTACGTGAGGTTGGTTGTTTTAGTAAAGCATTAATATAATCAAACGACATAGCATTAAATCAAAAAAAATAATAGTGCAATGATTATAACGATTTTTGCTCTAAACGCTTAGATAATCGGGCATAAAAAAAAGCCACATAAGTGGCTTTTTTTATTGAATACTTAGTGTTTAACGCTTGAATGAAGCGTAACGTGATTTAAACTTCTCAACACGACCAGCACTGTCCATAATCTTTTGCTTACCTGTGTAAAAAGGATGGCAACTAGAACATACATCTAAGTGTAATTCTTCTTTACCAATGGTTGAGCGTGAATCAAAAGTGTTGCCGCAAGAACACACAACTTTCACAGTGTCGTAATTAGGGTGGATATCTGTTTTCATGTTTTATAACGTTAATAAAAATTTCAAAGAGGGGGAATTATATACTATTCTTATAAATAGTGCTTAATCTTTTCTCAATCTTGCTGCATTCGCAATCACAACGATTGAACTGATTGGCATTACAATCGCAGCAAATAATGGCGTAACCTTTGTCATCATTGCTAACGGCACCATGAGCGCATTATAAGACAAGGCAAAGATAATATTTTGCTTAATTGTTGTTTGCGCACGTCTTGAAAGTTGAATCGCCTCAATTACTGGTGTTAATGTTGTTTTTAAAATCACCACGTCAGCACTAGCAACTGATACATCGGCCCCTGAACCAATTGCGATACTGGTATCTGCTTGCGTCAGTGCTGGCGCATCATTAATGCCATCGCCCACCATTAACACCAACCCATCTTGTTGCAGGGTTTGGATATGTTGGGCTTTATCATTTGGCAACATGCCGGCAGTCACGTTATCAATGCCGATCTTACCTGCGACCGAATTTGCAACTCTAACACTGTCTCCACTTAGCATGGTGATGGTCTTTCCCATTTTTTTTAACTGGGCCACAACTTCCTTTGCATCTTCTTTAACAGGGTCGCTTAGTGTTATAAAGCCCAAAATAGCTTGCTCATCAGCACACCAAACACAACTATATCCTTGTTGTTCGTAAGCTTTGGAGCGCTCAAGCAACACAGCATTGTCTGGTTTTTTCAAATAACTCAAACTTCCCACCCAATACCGCTTATCGTCAACCACAGCAGATACACCTAGCCCTGTAGAAGTTTCAAATTCACTGGCAAATTTTTGATCAGCACCAATCTTGGCTGCATACTCAACAATTGCTCCAGCTAATGAATGCTCTGAATGTTTCTCAATCGCCCCTATAATGCCGACCAACATTTGATCGTCCATATCGCTCACTACATTATCTACACGTGGCGAACCCAAAGTCAAAGTACCAGTCTTATCAAATACTACGTGCTTAACCTTACTAAGCACCTCTAACGCATCGCCGTTTTTAATCAAAATTTTGCGCTTTGCTGCTGCACCACTAGCAACAGCAATGCTCATCGGTGTGGCCAATCCAAACGCACAAGGACAGGTAATAATAAGTACACTGGTAGCACTAAGTAGTGCTAAATCAAAATCAGTAGAAAACCAATAAACAAATGTCGCACTTGCCAATAATAATGTCGTCCAAACAAAATAGGGAATGATGCGATCAATCGTACAAACAATCTGACTTTTACTGGCGCGCGTATTTTCCACCAGATCAACAATTTGACTAAGCGTTGACTGTCTGCTTAACTGTGTCACCTCAATTTCAAAACTACCATTGATATTAATCGTACCCGCAAAAACATCATCGCCCATATATTTACTCACTGGCAGCGACTCACCACTGAGCAATGATTCATCTATTTCACCATTACCCATGGAAATTGTGCCATCAACTGCAATACGCTCACCCGGCTTGATTAGAACAATATCACCAACTTCAATTGCACCAATAGGCTTGATAAATTCTCCATCCATGGTTTTAACCAATGCAATTTTTGGTTGTAATTGTTGCAAACTGGTTGAGGCTGATAAAGCTGATTTTTTACTAGAGGCCTCTAAGTATCGACCAATTAAAATCACAAAAATAAAATTAACCACGGTGTCAAAATACACTTCGCCCTTGGTGGAAAATCCAAACAGAACATAGGTTGAATAAAAATAGGTCACCAATGCGCCAACACTAATCGGCACATCCATATTCATATAGCGACTCTTAACACCAAAATAAGCACTTTTCAAAAATGGATAACCCGCATAGAACAAAGTAGGTGTTGCCAATGCAAAACCCAACCATTGGAAATATTGATGATACTGTCCACCACTAGCGCCCGTGTACATGGCAATTGAAATCCAAAGCAGGTTCATCATTGTAAATCCGGAAAAACCAATACGATAAAGCATGGCTTTATTTTTACGTTGTTGCTGTAACTCAGCAATATTTTGCTCATATGGCATCGCCGCATAACCTAGATCAGCCAGTGTTTTCATGATAACCGATAGGTTGATATTTTCGTCTTTCCAGCAAATACGAATACGTCTGTCAGTTAAATTTACCCGCACCCAAACAACGCCATCTAATGCACTAATCGCACGTTCAATCAACCATACACAAGCCGCACAGTGAATGGTTTCACTAATCAGCGCAATGGCTTTAGTGCCCGCATCAGATGCTTCTAAGAACGGCTGTTGAAAAGCCATCGAGTCGTAAAATTCTAGCGGGTATTCTAAACTAACTGCAGGTAACAGTGACGAGGTCTGTTGATCATAAAAAGCTCCCAGGTTACTACTATAAATTGTTTGACAGACGCTAGCGCAACCAACACAACAAAAATCTTGCTGCGTATTTTCAATTGCCACCCTTATTCTATTGATGTTAGTTACAGGTAGTCCACAGTGATAACAAAAGTCGCTCATGGTGTTTGATTTTATTGTATTTTTTTTGTTAAGTTCTCTTATAATATGAAGTTATGAAACGTCTAACACTACTTGGTTTATTTTTATTACTAAGCACTACCAGTATTGCTGCTGATCAGATTCGACTGTACAAGCAATATATTGTAGGCACCCCAAAAGCTCACTTGCAAAAAATACATGAATTGCAGGATTGTGCTGTCAAATACGAACAAGGTACTTTGTGCATGCAGAACCACTCCTTGTCAGGTGAAGATGCAGAAATTGCTTTCCGATTTTTGGACGATCAGCTCGTATCTATCGTGCTAATGATGCCGTTAACTGATGTCAGCAAGGTTAAAAAAATATTTTACGTGCTTAAAACACAATTTGATCTAGTGCTGATTGAAAATGGTGAAGAGCGTTTAGATATTCTTGAAGTTAGCGCTAATACATTTGCCAAGGATGAATTCACAAAATTGATTTCTGAGTTTGAGAACGATGCTTATCAAAATAACAACATTAAATACACTTTTATTAGTAAAAACGAATTTAAAGAACTATCACACAAAGCACGTAATTTCTCAGAAATATTTAAAGATGCGCCCATACATATGCGAGCTGCAACTTATAGTGTAGGTCGTAAAGATGGACAGGTCATCGGCACAATAAGCTTTATTGTCCCAGGTGTTACTAAGGCATACCTTGACCAAAACCCTGTTGTCGAAGATTTCTAACTCATCATCATGAACCAAATTCACGGCATTATTCTTGCGGCAGGCAAAGGCACGCGTATGAATTCATTAAAGCCAAAAGTCTTGCAGGTGCTTTCAGACAAAACTCTGCTCGGGCATGTGCTCACACAAGCACAGCAATTATGTTCAAAAGTACACGTAGTTTATGGATTCGGTGGTGAGCAAGTGCGTCAAACCATTAACGATGACTCGATCAACTGGGTGGAGCAAACCGAACAACTTGGCACCGGCCATGCAGTCCACCAAGCCATGCCACACATTGATGATGATTCAATCTCTTTGGTGTTGTATGGCGATGTGCCACTGATCGAACAATCCACATTAAATGACTTAATTACTCAAGCGCAACACAGTGGCGTGGCTTTATTGTCAGTTATACTCGACAACCCTACAGGCTATGGTCGAATCATTAGAAAAAACAACCAAATCCAAGCTATTATTGAACAAAAAGATGCTGATAACGAACAGCTTGCAATTTGCGAAGTGAATACCGGTATTATGGCAGTTAGTAGTGGTTTATTAAAAACTTATTTGGATGGTTTAGACTCTAACAATGCCCAGGGTGAATTATATTTAACTGACATTATTGCAATGGCTGTGGATGATGGCAAAACCATCGCTTCAGTGATTACAGACAACGAATTTGAGGTAGCTGGTGTGAACGATAAAGTACAACTTGCGGGATTAGAAAGAACCTTCCAACAAAACCAAGCCACCCAATTTATGCAGCAAGGTCTCGGCTTAAAAGACCCTGCTCGCTTTGATTGTCGAGGTAATTTAAGCTTTGGAAAAGACTGTGAAGTTGATGTTAACGTGGTGATTGAAGGTGAAGTTACTCTAGGAAATAATACGACAATTGCACCTAACTGTGTTATAAAAAACACTAAAATCGGCGATAATGTAGTTATATTACCAAATTCGGTGATTGAAGACGCCACCATTGGCAATGGTGCGTCGATTGGTCCGTTCGCACGCATTCGCCCACAGGCTAATATTGGTGAAAATGCAAAAATTGGTAACTTTGTCGAGGTAAAAAAATCCACCATTGGCAAAGGCTCAAAGGTCTCACACCTAAGTTACGTGGGTGATACCATCATGGGCAGTAATGTTAATATCGGTGCGGGCGTGATTACTTGTAACTATGACGGTGCTAACAAACACCAAACCACCATTGAAGACGGCGCATTCGTTGGCTCAGACACACAACTGATCGCGCCAGTTACTATTGGTAAAAACGCCACGGTTGGTGCGGGCTCTACCATCACCAAAGACGTACCAGAAGATCAGCTAGGTTTAAGTCGCTCTAAACAAACCACCTTAAAGAACTGGCAGCGCCCCACCAAAAAATAAACCTTAATGCAGGTCTAATAATTTTTGGGCATTTTTATAAGCAACCTTTTCTGCGGTTTCTTGACTTAAATTCGCAAGAAGTCCATTTCTAATATTGTCAATACCTTCGTCATAATGCGTTTCCGTCTTAGTATCTGTTCCCACCATAAAACGATCAGGCATGTCCTCAATTAACTCTCTCCAGTCATCATTTAAGTTGTATTCTGTAAAAATCTCTTGGTGCGGTCTCTTGCGTATAACTTTATCTTTTAATTTTGGGCCATGTCTTGCAGAAAGATCACAATAGATATTATCATGTCTTTGAAGTACGCCGCGCACATCTTCTGCATAGCTATTATTACCACAATGCGCCCAAATAATATTGCCGCTCGTGTTGTAATTAGCTAGTGATTCAAGCTGCTCAATTGAATCTTCATCCATTTGCACATGCACAGTCATGGCTCCACCATAGTTGGCAACTAAATCTAACATGGCACGATAAGTGGGTGCATCAATACGTGTTTTTCTTCTAACTTTTGGATTAGGGTTGGTTTTACTGTTATTACCAAATAATTCGCCGATACCTTTAAGCTTTCCAGATGCAAAATCTTCTTCCAGTTCATTCATTAACGACCTAAACATCCAATTATTAGCGTCTTCAAGTCCATTTACACCGTGTTTAAAATAAATCTTATTTAAGGCACTTTGCCCACCAAAAGGAATAAAACGATTACCCATAGCTTGACGATACTTCTCCCGAATAGCTCGACCGCCTTTAATTTCACCTTGTCCAGCCCATTTAACACCATTACGATTCATCCAAGTCAACTGGTCAATTGGATGGTTGTCGGGATGGGGATGCATATGTACATCAGCAATAATAGTGTTAGACTCATTTAAAGAACCTGCATCATCAGCACTTTTATTGTTTGACGATCCGCCAGGCATAGGCACGCCCCATTTCTTAGCAAATTCCTCAGCAGTTATATACCCATCACCATTAAAATCAATTTTGTTAAAAATAAACGATGATTTAGGCCACTCATTTAAGCTTACCTTGTTATCGCCATTATTGTCCATGTTCTTAACTGCTGCAACAGGATTCTTTGCCCAAACCGCAGAAGAAAAGGCGACCCCTAGTCCAACAGCTATACTTACTAATAAATTAATCATTGATTTTTTATACATTTCTCACCCCTCAAGAAAAATAATTGATATACGATTCTATCATATAGATCATATTGAAAGATACTAGCCTTAATAAATATATTGTAAATTATAATAATAATATATTTTTAGACAAAAAAACATTAAAAACTACCTTAAATTGATAAAAATATCCATTTTTCGATTAAATATTGATTTTTTTTACGTTAAATTAACTAAAAATGATAGTTTTTAGCGTAGATACTGAAAAATTTCTATATTTTTAGGAAAAAAATATTATTTTTTTGTATATAAATTATAATTTATACGAAGATTAAGGCATAAGTTCTGTTAAGAGCAGCAAAGCTGCCCAGCATAACTAAAATTCAATGCCTTCGATTTCAGCGATGGTATGAATGTCTTTATCACCACGACCTGAAAGATTGATAATGATGTTTTTGTCTTTACCTAGCTCTTGAGCGAGCTTAATGCCATAAGCAACGGCGTGAGAAGACTCAAGCGCGGGGAGAATGCCTTCAACTTTCGTTAAAGTATGAAATGCATCAAGCGCTTCCTGATCAGTGATTGCCACATATTGCGCACGACCCGTGTCTTTCAGATAAGCATGTTCGGGACCAACACCTGGATAGTCTAAACCAGCTGAGATTGAATGGCCTTCAATAATTTGACCATTCTCATCTTCCATTAGGTAGGTGCGATTACCGTGGAGTACGCCGACACTGCCTGCACATAGAGGCGCTGCATGGGCTGTTGGACCATTTTCTAAACCATGTCCTGCTGCTTCCACGCCGTAAATAGCAACTGACTTATCATCAATAAATGGATGGAACAAACCAATGGCATTTGAGCCACCGCCCACACAAGCAACCAGTGCATCCGGCAGACCACCGACTTGATCAGCAAACTGAACCCTAGCCTCTTTACCAATCACACTTTGAAAATCACGTACCATCATCGGGTAAGGATGTGGACCAGCAACGGTGCCAATAATATAAAAAGTATCGTCAATATTAGTCACCCAGTCACGCATCGCTTCATTTAGTGCGTCTTTTAGGGTTTTTGACCCTGAAGAAACTGGCACTACTGTCGCACCTAATAGTTTCATACGAAAGACGTTTAATGCTTGACGAGCAACATCAACTTCGCCCATATAAACAATACATTCCAAACCTAAACGCGCCGCTACCGTTGCTGTAGCAACGCCATGCTGACCTGCACCAGTCTCAGCAATAATACGTGTTTTACCCATACGCTTAGCCAATAAAGCTTGGCCAATGGTATTGTTTACCTTGTGTGCACCGGTATGATTTAGATCTTCACGTTTGAGATAAATCTGTGCACCGCCAAGTTTTTTACTGAGATTTTCAGCGTGATAAAGCGGTGTTGTACGGCCAACATAATGTTTTAGATCATGCTCAAATTCTTCTAGGAAATCTGCATCACCCTTGTATTCTTCATAAGCCTCTTTAAGTTCAGTTACCGCTGTCATTAGTGTTTCTGCAATGAAAACACCACCGTATTGTTCGAAGTGGCCCTTGTCATCTGGCAATGAGTAACTCATGATTTAACCTGCTTAACTTGTTTAATAAATTGTTTTATTTTAGCAATATCTTTTACCCCTGGCTCGCTTTCCACACCACTAGAGGCATCGACTGCATAAGGATTAACTTGCTTAATTGCCTCTGCTACCGTAGTCGGATTTAGACCACCTGCCAGAATAATAGGCAGATCAATATCAACCTTAGCCAAACCCCAGTCAAAGGTTTCGCCGGTGCCGCCGTAAGCGTTTTTATTAAAAGCGTCTAACAACAATCCACTGGCTTGGTGATAATCATCAGCCATTTGAGTGATGTTAGTCTCTTGATTAACACGTAGTGCCTTGATAAACGGCATGGCGTATTGGGTGCATTCAACCACTGATTCATCGCCGTGAAACTGTAAAGTATCGAGTGGCACTTCGCATAATACTTCATCAACAAAGCTAGAATCTGCATTCACAAACAAACCTACGCGATTAATAAATGGCGGCAAGGCGTTAACAATTTCTAGTGCTGATTCAACGCCAACATAACGAGGTGATTTATCATAAAACACCAGGCCAACTGCGTCTATACCGAGAAGTGAGGCCTCTCGTGCGTTGTTGGCATTAGTGAATCCACAAATCTTAATTTTCATTTAATGTGTATTCTTAGTTTCTAGTTCTTCTCTAATTTTATCTTGATCAACCCACCATTCACCCTCTACTAGCTGATCAAGTGCGCCTGATAATTTTTTAAGAAAAACCTCGGGCTTATCTAGCTCTAAAGTCTTTCGCCATACGTCAAAAGTAGATTGGTCAGTTATATGCGAATGCTTATCGGCAACACTAGTCAGCATTTGCAGGGCGAAGAAAGTTAAGTCATCATCTTCACCGCAACGCTTGGTTGTAATATAGTGTGCTACTGCCGCTGCTACTGCTCTAGTGTCGGCCCCTTCTGGAGACTCTTCAACCAAGTGTTGCAGCATTGCTACGGTAATTTCTGGGTCTATTGGGAAGGTGACGCCCAACCAAATTGCGTGCCCTAATGCCTTTAAAGCTTCTGGTCCCTCAGATAAAAACATAACGTCGCAGGCTTCAACAGCTAACTCCCACAGTTCGTCTTCTTTAGCCAGCTCAAAAGCGGTATGTGATTTTTCCCAAGCATCAGCACCTTTATAACGCTCAACCTGGATACGGCCGATTTCTAATAAGGTTTTAATTCGTTCTTCAGCCGGTGCGGCCTCACTCAACTCAGCTAACTGAGCTTCAAAATACTCTAATCGTGCTTGTAATTGCTCTTCGTTCGCATAAACATCTTCGCCATCATCACCATCAAAAATATCTTGGTCTTTGTTTAAATATTTAAATCCCATTTGGTTATCCTTTAATAAAATGCCGCTTCTAGTCGGTCTTCCCAATTCTCTGGTGTGTCTCCATAGTCAGGCTTAACATCCATCTGGAAAAAGCGTTCATCTGATGTTTTGGAGATACTTTTAAGTACTACAACCAGCTCTTCAAACTCATCAATTTGTGGATTTGCAATCATGACTTCACTTATTAGCAACATATAAATCTAAAATTATTAATTAAATGCTTTGTATTTTACACCGCAAAGCTCATAAATAGCCGTGTGATAGTAAGGCTATGATTTCTTAGTGGTTTTCTTGGTGGTCTTTTTAGCTGCTTTCTTAGTGGTTTTCTTTTTACGCTTAGCAGTTTTAGATTTTATTTTGCCAGCAATGGCTTTTTTACACTCTTCTAATGTGAGTTCGCCTGGCTCTTTGTCGCCAAATAGTTTGGCAATGGTAATATTCTTTTGACCTTTCCCGCGTTTCTTACCGTTCCAGATATAAGGACCAAAGCGACCATTGAGCACTTGTATTTCACTATCATCAAAGGTTTTAATGATGCGCTCAGCATCAAATTTTTCTTTGGCAGCAATCAGTTCAAGTGCTTTTTCAAGTGTGACTTCTTCAGGCATGTCTTCTTTTAAAGAAACATATTTCTTGCCGTATTGTATGTAGGGACCAAAGCGACCATAGTTAGCCTTAATAACACCAAAATCGTCAGTTTCACCTACTGTACGAGGCATGTCAAACAACTCTAATGCTTCATCAAGGGTAATGGTCTCAATAACTAAATTGCCACGCAGTGAAGCGAAAGCCGGCTTATCCTCGTCATCTTTATGGCCGATTTGTGCGAAAGGGCCAAAGCGCCCAAAACGCACGCTTACCGGTTTTCCACTCTTTGGATCAACACCAAGATCACGCATGCCATGTGTTTCTTCTCTAGAGATGTCATCTGCCGCTTCAATTTTTGCATGAAAAGGGCCGTAGAATTCTTTAACCACGCCTTGCCAAGCAACACCTTGATTAGCAATGGTGTCAAAATCGGTTTCTAAATTTGCTGTAAATTTGTAATCAACAATATCACCAAAATGCTTAACCAAGAAATCAGTCAACAGATAAGCAACGCTAGTTGGGAAAAGTTTATTTTTCTCAGCGCCTGTATTTTCTGTTGGCTCCGACTGTTCAACCTTGCCATTGTTGATCTCAATTAGCTGATACGTACGCTCTGCACCCTCGCGCGTCTCTTTAGAGACATAGTTTCTGTCTTGTACGGTTGACACCATAGTGGCAAAAGTAGATGGGCGACCAATACCCATTTCTTCAATCTTTTTTACTAATGAGGCCTCTGTATAACGCGGCTTAGCGCGCGAGAAACTTTCTCTCGCTGCAAAACTTGCCAAGGATAATTCGTCGCCCTGGCTTAAGTCAGGTAGCAGTTTATCATCTGATGACAGGTAATCATAAACACTTAAAAACCCTGGGAATACTAATATTTCACCATTCGATACAAAGTTTTCTTCGCGATTAGAAATGTTGGTTTTAATTTGTGTTCTTTGTAATTTTGCATCACTCATTTGTGAAGCTAGTGTGCGCTTGTAAATCAGTGCATATAATTTAGCTGCCTGGTCTTCCAAGCCATAAATCTCTGGCTTAGTTAAGTCTGTTGGTCGAATGGCCTCGTGCGCCTCTTGTGCACCCGCGTCTTTAGTCTTGTAACGTCTTGCTTCATGGTACTCAGCACCATACTTGGCAGTAATTTCTTTATGTGCTGCTGCAATTGCTTCTTCAGACAATGTGAATGAGTCTGTTCTCATGTAAGTGATTGCGCCTTCTCGATATAAATTTTGCGCTAGTGTCATGGTTTGTTTAACTGAAAAACCTAACTTCTGCGATGCTTCTTGCTGCAAGGTTGAGGTAATAAATGGTGCTTTTGGTGAACGCTTAGAGGGTTTTTTTTCAATACTAATAACGCTGAGTGTCGCGTCCAACAATGCGTTAGAAAACTCAAGCGCTTCATCTTTTGTTGCAAAGTCTTTATCAAGTTTTGCCTCAATTGGCTCGCCTGCATCGTTCACTAAATCGGCTTTGATTTTAAAAGTGCTTTTGACCGTATGGTCGTTGATCTCTCTTTCTCTTTCTACGACTAAACGCACCACTGGAGATTGCACTCTACCTGCAGACTTTGCGCCTGAAACTTTTTTCCATAGGACGCCCGAGATTTCAAAACCCACCAAACGGTCAATAACGCGCCTGGCTTGTTGTGCATCAACAACATCAAAGTTAACCGTTTTTGGCTCTTGGATTGCTTTTGTAATTGCGCCTTTGGTAATCTCATGGAAAACAATTCTTGGCGTTTCTTTGGGTAAGTCGAGTGCTTCTAACAAATGCCAAGCAATTGCTTCTCCTTCGCGGTCCTCATCAGTTGCGAGATAGACTTGCTGGGATTTTTTGACTGCCTTTCTAAGATCGGAAACGACTTTTTTCTTGTCGTCGCTTATTTCATAATTGGGTTTGAAATTGTTCTCAATTTCAATGCCATTTTTCTTGGCCATATCGCGAATGTGGCCGATGCTAGACTTAACTTGGTAGTCTTTGCCTAAGAATTTTTCAATTGTTTTGGCTTTTGCAGGTGACTCAACAATGACAAGGTTTTTTGCCATTACTGTAAAGTGTAGTTGTCATCAAGAAACACAATTGATTCTAGCCATTGAGCTGAGATTTCCTCATCATTACTGTTGCCTAACACCATCATGACAACCCACTTTAAGTCATCCAAAGACACCACGGAATCGCCTAATGACATAATTTGATCAACAATCATTTCACGTTGATTGGCATCTATCTGCCCCATGTTTTCCATGAACAATAAAAAACCACGAGATTTTGTATCAAGCTTTAATTTTTCCGCATCACTATAGATGCGCATGCCGCCCCATGTGTTAGAAAACGGCTTAACACTGCCATCTTGCAAGGTGGCAATATTTTCTAACCAACTGAGTGCTTTTTCAATGCGAACTGTTTCAAAACCAGCATCTGAAAGATGTGCCTTCAAGGCAATATCATCAATTTCATGAGATGAGTCTTGTTCTGCTTCTTCAAACAAATAATCAAACATATAAGTTAGTACATCAAGAATATTGTGTGTCATAAAAATCTCATTTAGTTAATAGATAACCAGAGCCACCAACCTTTGTCACCCTGTTTTCAAGCTCTAATAAAAGTAACTCTTGTGTAATGATTTGGGGACTTAGTCCGCTTTTTTCAACCATTTCGTCAATACTGATGGCCTCATAACTCAAGCATTTTAATAGCACAGAGGGGGTTTTGTCTACATCATTTGTATAAATAGACCTATTATTGTCTGACAATGGGGCCTCTAAATCTAGCGCTAGCTCGTCAATAATGTCCATAGTATTTTCAACTAATTTTGCACCTTGTTTGATTAATTGATGACACCCCTGAGATAAAGGATTATGGATGGAACTTGGAATAGCAAATACTTCTTTACCTTGATCAGCAGCTAGTTTGGCAGTAATCATAGTGCCGCTTTTAATGCTAGCTTCAACCACCAAAGTGCCCAAACTCAAACCGCTAATAATTCGATTTCTCCTTGGGAAATTACTGGCCACTGGCGAGGTACCAATACAAAATTCAGAAACCAGTGCGCCCCTGGTTGAGATCTGATGGGCGAGTGATTTATGTTTTGCTGGATAGATACGGTCAAGGCCTGTACCACAAACAGCAATTGTTTGTTGATTAGCCTCTAGGGCGCCAATATGTGCGCTGGCATCAATGCCACTGGCCATGCCAGAAGTAATAACCAAACCAAGCTTTGACAAAGATTTAGCAAATTCATGGGCGTTTTGTTTACCAGCGGGTGTTGGGTTACGACTACCCACTATGCCAAGCTGCGGTTTAGATAAACAGGACGCATCACCTCGAATATAAAGCACAGGTGGTGGATCAGCAATGTCTTTGAGTTGTTCGGGATACTCATTATCAATCAAAGTCACAATGTGACAATCTTCTGACTTGGCCCAATCAAGGTCGGCCTGCACTATCGCAGTATCAAACTCTTCTAGATAATCGAGTGTTACTTGACGAAACAGCCCACAGGATTTACGTTCTGCAGTTGACGCTAAAAACACCTGCTCAGGTGTTTCGAAAATTTTGAGCGCTTTATAAAAAGTGCGCACACCTAAGTGTGGTGCTTTAAGCAACATTAGCCAATAAATTAAATCCATTTAAAAATCAGTTATTAGAGGTTTAACAGTTATTATAAATTATCATACTTATTTACAAGCCGTATTGTGATTTATGGTAAAATTGCAAGATTTTATCGGCTGATATTCTATTATGAAACAGAAAAGAACCTTCCAACCTAGTGTTTTAAAACGCAAACGTACTCATGGCTTTAGATCAAGAATGAGCACTAAATCTGGCCGTGCGGTAATTAATGCTCGCAGAAGAAAAGGACGTAAGCGCTTAGCTGCTTAAATGTCTCAACGGCTGATGCGTGAGGCCAGAATCCTAAAACCCGGCGAATACTCTCAGATTTTTAAAGAGGGCAAACGGGCTAAGGGGAAATACTGGCAAATCATTGCAAAACCTATTCAAGATCCTAGACCACGTTTAGGTCTAGCGATTTCAAAAAAAGTAACGCGCCTAGCTGTTGATAGAAACCGATTCAAACGTATTGCTAGAGAAACGTTTAGATTGGCACAAGAACAGTTAGATAACTGGGGATTTGTAGTGATGGCTAGAAGATCTAAGCCCACCCAAAGTCCGGAATTATCTGCCGAATTATTAGACTTATTTAAACAGGTGACAAAGAACTAATTTGAATTATGCGTTATTTATTGCTTATTCCCATTAAATTTTATCAGCTATTTATTAGCCCATTCTTGGGCGCTAATTGTCGTTTTAACCCAACCTGTTCACAATATTCTTACGATGCTGTAAAGGAGTTTGGCTTCTTTAAAGGCTTTATTCTAAGTGTCAAGCGTATTGGAAAATGTCACCCTTGGCATGATGGTGGCTTTGACCCAGTACCAAAAAAACATTCACATTAAAATTAATCAACCTCTTATGAACAATCAAAAATTATTTCTCGGTATTGCTATTTTCTTAACTGTTTTCCTGTTGTGGGACAAATGGCAAATCAAACACATTACTGATGAAAATGGCAATGTTGTGCGCAAGTCTGAAATTACGCTCGATACTAATGCACAAAATACTGATGTGCCTATGATCAATACTGAAACACAAATTGACTTGCCAATTTCAAGTGTTGGTGAATCACATGGTTTTACTACAGTAAAAACTGACTTGCTCACATTAGAGATTAGCCATAAAGGCGGAACCATACAAAATACCAATCTTAATGCCTACCCAGTTGAGATGGGCGGCGAAGAGAAGTTTCAACTTTTAAGCAATAAAACCAATGCGTTATTCCAAGCGCAAAGCGGCTTGGCGTCTCGTGATGGCCTTTTACCTACACATTTATCAAACTTCAAATCTGACAGCTCAAATTACGAACTAACTAGTGACACGCTAGTTGTGCCAATGACCTGGAAAAACAAAAAGGGTATTGAAGTAACTAAAAATTTCCACTTCAAAAAAGGCAGCTACATTATTGAAGTTGATTATCAAATCAACAACAATTCTAATGAAGCAATTCCAGCTAAGAGTTATGTTCGCCTTAGTCGAAATGCAATTGGTCAAGGCAATATGATGATGCCTACCTTCACTGGTGGTATTGTCTATGACAAATCTTCGCACACAGTTCAAAAAAATGAATTTGATGATTGGAATGAGTTTGAAAAGCAGCAATCAGTTGGTGGCTGGATGGCGATGGTGCAGCAGTATTTCATTGCAGCATGGATTCCAAATCAAAACAAAGAACAAGTATTTACAAAAAGTAACAACAATAACCTGTACAAGCTCACCAATGCCAACGAGCAAGTCAATATTGCTGCTGGCAATAGTGCAACTTTAAGCGCTAATCAACTTTATCTTGGTCCTAAGGAGTATGGCAACATTGAAGAAGTAGCCACTGGATTAAACTATACACTTGATTATGGTTGGCTAGATATCTTAGCCGATCCATTGTCTTGGGGTATTCATAAGATTAACGACTTTATTGGCAGTTGGGGTTGGTCAATTATTATCATTACCATCTTAATCAAATTGGCTTTTTACCCACTAAGTGAAAAATCATATCGCTCAATGGCTAAAATGAGACTGCTATCACCAAGGCTTGCCAAACTTAAAGAAACCTATGGCGATGATAAGCAAAAAATGGGTCAAAAGACCATGGAGCTCTACAAAAAAGAAAAGGTCAACCCTGCTTCTGGTTGTTTGCCAATCTTGGTGCAAATTCCAGTATTTATTGCCTTTTATTGGATGCTACTTGACACGGTTGAATTGCGTCATACGCCGTTTTGGTGGTTAACCGACCTGTCAGCACAAGACCCTTATTACATCTTGCCTATTATTATGGGTGCATCTATGTTTGTACAACAAAAACTTAACCCGCCACCGCCTGATCCAATGCAAGCAAAAATTATGATGTCATTGCCATTTGTATTTACTATCTTCTTCTTATGGTTCCCATCAGGCTTAGTTCTTTACTGGGTGTTCAACAACATTCTATCGATTGCACAACAATGGACAATCAATAAACGCATTGGCAGCTAACCTTTTAATCAAATCAGATGACTACCGGTATTGGCGAGATAAAAAACTTGCCAATGCACCAACCCAACTAGACGATTGTATTATTGAAATACAAGATCCGTTTAAGCTCTCAAATACAGAAAAAAATAAAATTACTAGCCTTTGTCAAAAAGGTAATTTTGCATTATTTCAAATCCATTCTGTTGATCAATACAATGAGGCTATTATCAGTATCAATAATCAATTTGGGCTAAAGGACTTTGATCAACACTTGTTTGTTAAGACAGGTGGCTTGGCATATATTACCCAAAGCAATAATAAAAACCAGGGTGAGTTTATACCCTATACTGATAAGAACTTAGGTTGGCATACGGATGGCTACTACAACGCAATAGAACAGCGTATTCGTGCGTTTTCATTATTTTGTGTCAATCCTGCAGCCGAGGGTGGAACGAACGAATGGATCGATCCACAAATGATTTATTTACTACTGCGTGAAGACAACCCTGATATTGCTAAGGCATTAACACATCCGCATGTCATGAGCATTCCAGAACACAAAGTCAATGGAAAAGTCAGACGGGCAACATCAACAGGGCCTATTTTTTTTATTGACGAGCCCACTAACGAACTATCTATGCGCTACACACAGCGCAAAAAAAATATCAATTTTTTAGATTCGATTGAAATACGACAGGCAGTAGATTATTTAGACGCACTGCTAAGCACAACAACTGATCATCACTTTAAACACCTGATGCAATCTGGACAAGGATTTTTATGCAACAATGTCTTACACAAGCGCAATTCTTTTACTGATAATAACAATCCAAGATTACTACTCAGAGGGCGCTACTTTAATAGAATTGAATAGGAATATAATAAACGCATGATTATCAATCATCTACTAGCGTCTGCCACACAAACTGCATCGGCTAATCACAATGAACGGCCTACTAATGATATTTCCTTAGTCGTTATTCACAATATTTCCTTGCCACCAGGGGAATTTAACAATCATTATATTGAACAGTTTTTTACCAATCAGCTTGATATTGATTCACACCCCTACTTTAAAAACATTCAAGATTTAAAGGTTTCTGCTCATCTACTCATTAAACGTGATGGTTCAATTGTTCAGTTTGTGCCTTTTGATAAACGAGCTTGGCATGCTGGTATATCTAGCTTCAATGGACAAGATAACTGCAATGACTTTTCGATCGGAATCGAACTAGAAGGCACTGACAATCGTAACTATGAAGCGGTACAATACCAATCATTAAAAGAAACATTAAGACTATTAAAAAACCACTACCCGATACAAGATGTTGTTGGGCATAGTGACATATCACCTGGTAGAAAATCTGATCCAGGTGATGCATTTAATTGGGATGAAATAAAGGACTAGCCTATGAAATTACTCAATAAATCTTATTTACGAGCTAAAAAAATTCAATTGATTATCTTTGATGTTGATGGCGTTCTAACCGATGGGGGCTTGTATTTTTCTGATGATGGACAGGAGTTTAAACGTTTTAATTCACTCGATGGTTTAGGTATAAAAATATTAAAAGACAACGGTATTGAGCCTGCTATCATTACCGCTCGCACCTCTGCAACCGTTGAACACCGTATGAATAATTTAGGTATCGTACATTTCTACCAAGGTCAAGAAGACAAGGTAGTAGCATTTAATGACTTACTTAAAAAACTTAACTTAAATGCTGATCAAGTTGCTTATGTGGGTGATGATGTTATTGACTTGCCGGTAATGACTAAAGTAGGATTACCTATTTCTGTAGCAAATGCACATGATTTAGTCAAAGAAAAATCTTGTATAGTGACTAATAAAAAAGGCGGACATGGCGCAGTCAGAGAAGTTTGTGACTTTATCCTTAAATCTCAGGACAAGTTTGATAGAGCCATGAAACCTTACTTAGATTTATAGTATTTAATACTGATATACATAATAAAAACGCCCTCATATAGAGGGCGTTTTTATTATTCTGATTCTTGATTAAAAAGCTATTTATAGCTTTTTACCTCGCATCTTGGAGATCATCTGAAGTTGTGCCATAGCTTCTGCTAACGCAGCCTGTGTTGTGCCAACATCATGGCCGCCATCTGAGTTAGCCATTGCTTCTTCAGCGCGTTGTTTTGCCTCTAATGCCTTAGATTCATCAAGATCATGTGCTCGAATTGCCGTATCAGAAAAAATAGTTACTACATCGGGCTGAACTTCAACAATGCCACCTGAAACATAAATAGATTCAATTCCCTTTTCAGTTTCAACACGAACTTCACCTGGTTTTAATGTTGATAACAAGGCCACGTGTTTTGGGTAGATGCCCAATTCACCTGTTGATGCCGGTGCAAATACACAATTCGCATCACCTGAATAAAGTGATTCTGTTGCGCTAACTACATCGACTCGAATACTTGACATTTATGCGTTCTCCGCTGCTCTTTCACGAACTTCATCAATAGAGCCTGTCATATAAAACGCCTGCTCTGGAAGATCGTCTAACTCACCTTCAAGAATTGCTTTAAAGCCACTAATAGTGTCTTTTAAAGACACATACTTACCTGGTGCACCAGTAAATACCTCTGCCACGAAAAATGGCTGAGACAAGAATCTCTGAATTTTACGAGCACGAGATACTGACTGCTTGTCTTCTTCAGATAATTCATCCATACCTAGAATTGCGATAATGTCTTTTAATTCTTTATAACGCTGTAATACACCTTGTACACCACGAGCAATATTATAGTGCTCTTCACCAACGATTAATGGATCTAGCTGACGTGATGTAGAATCCAGCGGATCTACCGCAGGGTAGATGCCTAATTCTGCCACTTGACGAGATAATACAACCGTTGCATCTAAGTGAGCAAAGGTTGTTGCAGGAGAAGGATCAGTTAAGTCATCCGCCGGTACGTATACCGCTTGGATTGAAGTAATTGAACCTTTCTTAGTAGAAGTAATACGCTCTTGTAATGCACCCATTTCTGATGCTAGTGTTGGTTGGTAGCCTACCGCTGAAGGCATACGACCTAATAATGCTGATACTTCAGTACCTGCAAGTGTGTAACGATAAATGTTATCAATGAATAACAATACATCACGACCTTCGTCACGGAAGTACTCGGCCATTGTTAAACCTGTTAATGCAACGCGCAGTCTGTTTCCCGGTGGCTCATTCATTTGGCCATATACTAATGATACTTTGTCTAATACGTTTGATTCTTTCATCTCGTGGTAGAAATCGTTACCTTCACGAGTACGCTCACCAACACCAGCAAAAACTGAATAACCAGAGTGCTCAATCGCAATGTTACGAATTAGCTCCATCATGTTTACTGTTTTACCAACACCAGCACCGCCAAATAAACCAACTTTACCACCCTTAGCAAACGGACAAACTAGGTCAATTACCTTAATGCCAGTTTCCAATAATTCTGCAGCAGGTGCAAGCTCGTCATAAGCAGGAGCAGGACGGTGAATCGCCCAGTCAGCTTCCTGGCCAATATCACCAGCATTATCGATAGGCTCACCTAATACATTCATAATACGGCCTAATGTTTTAGTACCAACAGGCACTTTAATAGCTGCACCGGTATCTGTTACTTCCAAGCCTCGCTTTAAACCTTCAGAGCCGCCCATGGCAATCGCACGAACCACATTATCGCCCAACTGCTGCTGCACTTCTAGCGTTAGACCTGTTTCTGTAACGTTCAGGGCGTTATAAATACTTGGGACGCTATCTGCTGGAAACTCAACATCGATAACCGCACCAATAATTTGTGTAATTTTTCCACTGCTCATTTTGCTATTCCTCTTTTTAAACTCTATATTTTTTAAACTTACACCGCTGCAGCACCACTAACAATCTCAGAAATCTCTTGAGTAATTGCTGCTTGTCTTGCTTTGTTGTAAACTAACTCTAAATCTTGAACCATATCGCCTGCATTATCTGTAGCACTCTTCATCGCAATCATGCGTGATGACTGCTCACAAGCAATATTCTCTACTAAGCCTTGATAAACCAAAGCCTCAATGTATCTCACCAATAATGCACTCAGAGCTTCTTCAGCATCTGGCTCATAAATATAGTCCCAGTGATGATCCATTCCATCAACTTCACCTGCTACCATTGGCACGAGTTGTGTCACAGTTGGCACTTGAGTCATGGTGTTTTCAAACTTATTGTAAGCCACTGACAATTGTTGAATTTCGCCTGCATCATAAGCATCTAACATTACTTTAACAGTGCCTAACAAATCATCAAAATGTGGCGTATCGCCAAGACCTGTCAAAACCGACTTAATACTTAATCCTGAGTTCTTAAAGAATGAAGTAGCTTTTTTGCCAATCGTGCAAATATCAACTTCAATGCCTTTGGCTTGATATTCAGAAACTTGTTGTAGCAAGCTTCTGAATAAATTTGTATTCAAACCGCCACACAGGCCTCTATCACTAGAAACGATAATAATACCAACTCGATTAAGATCACCGCCTTCTTTCATATATGGGTGTTCAAATTCTGAATGTGCATAAGCCAAGTGTCCAATCACATTAGAAATCTTTTCAGAATAAGGGCGTGATGCCAACATTCTGTCTTGGGCTTTTTTCATTTTAGAAGCTGCCACCATTTCCATGGCCGACGTGATCTTTTGAGTATTCTTAATACTCGCAATCTGTGTTCTAATTTCCTTGCCAGCTGCCATATTATCTACTTACCAAGTGTGGTTTGTTTTAAAGTCATCAATTGCTGCTTGTAATTCAGCCGCAATGTCGTCGTTATAGTCACCTGTTTCATTAATCTTGTTCATTAATGGCGCTTGATTTGAATTCATATACGCAATCAATGCTGCTTCAAAATCAACTACTTTGTTAGCATCAATATCATCTAATGAGCCTGAGTTGGCTGCAAATAATGAAGTTGCCATTTCTGCTACTGACATTGGTGCGTATTGATTTTGTTTCATTAACTCAGTCACACGTTGACCACGGTCAATTTGTGCTTTTGTTTCTTTATCAAGATCTGATGCAAATTGCGCAAATGCTGCTAGTTCACGATATTGCGCTAAGTCAAGACGCACACCACCACCAAGCTTCTTAATAATATTAGTTTGCGCAGCACCACCCACTCGTGATACCGATAAGCCCGCATTAATCGCTGGACGAATACCAGCGTTAAACAAGTCTGTTTCTAAGAAAATCTGACCATCCGTAATAGAAATTACGTTGGTTGGTACGAATGCCGATACGTCGCCACCTTGTGTTTCAATAATCGGTAGTGCGGTTAATGAGCCAGTTTGACCTTTGACTTCACCATTGGTTAACTGCTCTACATAGTCAGCATTGATGCGTGATGCGCGTTCAAGTAAACGCGAGTGTAAATAGAACACGTCACCCGGATAAGCTTCACGACCCGGTGGACGCTTTAATAATAATGATACTTCACGGTAAGCCCAAGCTTGTTTAGTCAAATCATCATAAACAATCAGCGCATCTTCACCACGATCACGGAAATACTCAGCCATCGCACAACCTGCATAAGGCGCAATGTATTGTAGGGCTGCTGAATCAGAAGCACCGGCTGTAACCACAATGGTATTTTCCATTGCACCATGCTCTTCTAATTTACGTACAACAGCTGCTACTGAAGAATCTTTTTGACCAATAGCAACATATACACACTTAACACCGGTGTCTTTTTGGTTAATAATCGCATCAACAGCAACGGCTGTTTTACCAGTTTGGCGATCGCCAATAATTAATTCACGTTGGCCACGACCAACAGGTACCATCGCATCAATCGCTTTAACACCTGTTTGAATTGGCTCATCAACACTTTGACGATCAATTACGCCTGGTGCCATCACTTCTAATGGGCGAGAGGCTGTTGCATCAATATCACCCTTACCATCAATTGCCTTGCCTAGAGGATTAACGACACGACCTAACATCGCCTCACCAACTGGCACTTCCATCAAGCGGTTAGTACACTTAACTGTGTCGCCTTCAGAAATATGTAAATAATCACCCAAAACTACTGAACCAACTGAATCTTGCTCCAAGTTCAACGCCATACCGAACGTATTACCCGGAAACTCTAACATTTCACCAAACTGAGCGTCTGCTAATCCGTGAATACGGACAATACCATCACTCACGCTGATTACAGTGCCTTCAGTACGCGCTTCAGCTGCGAAATCAAAACCCTCTATTTGTTTTTTAATTAAATCACTAATCTCGCTGGCGTTTAATTGCATAACTCTTCCTCTTAATAAAATAAATTAATTAATTGACAAGCGTGAACCTAGCTCATTTACTCGAGCCTGGATTGACAAGTCAATTACTTTGTCACCTTCTTTAATCACTACGCCACCCACTAGATTTTCATCTATTTCGGTGTCTATACTTACTGTTGTGTTGTATTTATCAGCTAAATCACTCACAATTTGTTTTTCCTCAGCCGTGCTTAACTTATAAGCACTCACCACATGAAACGCTTTTGCATCACTGCTTAAATTACTCATCACATCAAATAACTCAAGCATACTTGGCAATGCATCGATACGGCTATTGTCTAGCAACAAAACAACAAAAGAATTCTCTTGCTTACTTAGCGCTCTGCCCAAAATTGACTTAAACAATGCCACTACAACCTCTGTTTTGTCTTCACCACTTGTGCCTGGTGAAGCAATAAAGGTCTGCATGCTTATATCGTTAGCCAACTGCGTGCCCGCCTCTAATACGCCCTTCCAATCTGAATGCGACTGGTTTTGCTCAGCAATTTCGAAAATTGCATTGGCATAAGGCTTGGCGATTGTTGTTAGTTCCACTGATCAGTCCTATAGTGTTTGCGACAACTTGCTTAGCATGTCTTTGTGCGTTTTAGCATCAACTTCTTTAGCCAATACTGAATTAACACCTTGCATCACTAAATCAGACACCTGATCTTTAAGCTCATTACGTACACGATTAGCCTCTTGATCAATCTCTGCTTGCGCGCTCGCTTTGATTCTATCGGCTTCTTGTGAAGCGGTATCTTTAGCATCTTCAACCATAGTGGACGCTTGTCTGCCCGCATTGGCAATAATTTCAGCCGCTTGATCTTTAGACTGATTAAGCATATCCTGGGCTTTTTGCTGTGCCTCTTTGTGCTCTGATAAACCACGCTCTGCTGCAATTAGACCACTCTCAATTCGCTTTTTGCGTTCTTCCATGGCGGCAACAATTGGGGGCCATACAAACTTCATGCAGAACCATGTAAACATGGCGAACATGATTAACTGGCCAATCATCGTCAAATTAATATTCATAGCTTAAACCCTGCTTTCAAGTAAAAAGTATTTAACCGGCAACCGCAAATAAGATATACATTGAGATACCTACTGCAATCATTGGTACCGCATCTACTAGACCCATCACAATAAACATTTGCGTTCTAAGCATTGGGATAAGCTCTGGCTGGCGTGCCGCACCTTCTAGGAATCTTGCACCCAAGATACCAATACCTACTGCTGCACCTAATGCACCTAAACCCATTAAGATCGAACCTGCTAAAAATAATGTTGCTTGTACTTCTGTCATTTCTTACTCCTATTTTTTTAAAAAATCAATGCCCCTCGTCGTGGGCCATGTCCATATACACTATTACCAAAGTCATAAAGATAAAGGCTTGTAGTAATACGATTAAAATGTGGAAGATTGCCCAAGGCAATGATAACGTCCACTGAATCCAAAACGGCAATAATGCGATCAAAATAAAGATCATTTCACCAGCATACATATTACCAAATAAACGTAACGAATGTGATACTGGCTTAGCAATTAGAGAAACAAACTCTAAGAAAAAGTTAGCCGGAATTAATAATACTTTAAGAAAAGGATTTTTAGATTCAAAAGGGTGTAGTGTTAACTCGGCAGCAAAACCACCAAATCCTTTAACTTTAATGCTGTAGTAAAGCATTAATAAGAACACGCCAATCGCTAAACCAAAGGTTGCATTTGGATCTGTTGTTGGCACTACTTTGAAAAATACATGGTGTGGGTCTGCACCAAAATATGCGCCAATTTGTTGCGCCAAGTATGGCAACCAATCAACAGGCACTAGATCCATTGTATTCATTAGAATGATCCAAATAAATACGGTCAGTGCCAACGGTGCGACTAGTGGATTCTTGCCATTGAATGAACCGCGAACGTTTTCGTCAATAAACTCAATAACGCTCTCAACAAAATTTTGAATGCCTGAAGGTGTATCGACAGTCATCTTTTTGCCAACACGATAAAAAAGGAATAAAAACAAAGCGCCTAAAATGAAAGAAACGCCAAGCGTGTCCAAATGGAACGCCATAAAGCCCATTGATTTAGCCTCTGCAGCAGTGTGCGCCAAACCCCATGTACCAGTCTCTGGATTTAAACCATAAGTCAGATTCTGTAAATGGTGTTTAATATAATCGCCAGAAGCAATTAATTCATTTCCTGTTGCCATATTCTAAACTTCTATGTTTAATTATCTATTGTCCGCCATTGGACAACGCTCTATCTATTAAAAAACCAATTAATCCGAAGATTAAACTAATAATGAGCGCATCTGCATTTAGCTCTAAATGGATATACCCCATCAAAGTTAAACCGACTACCATGGCCATACGCATTATCACACTGTATGCCATCATCCCAACACTTGCTTGGGCGCTCATTGTCGTTGTCTTTTGTTTGTCTGTATGTCGATCAACCAACCAAGTGTTAATCAAGCCAACTAACCCGCCATAAGCTGCAGATTCTCCTACACCTAGTGTAGCGAAATAAACAACCACTATCAAAATGATAGCCAGTTGGGCTTTTGGCACATTATTAATCATCGCCAAAATACTAATAGCACAAACTCACAAAAATTAAAATTATACAGTCTGGGCGTTAAAAATTGAAGTGTTTTTAATGAAAATTATTGTCATAACACGCAAAACTTAACTCTTGCAATATTTACGTACTTTGTTTAACCATTTCTTCAGCAGCTTTTAGTGCTTTATCAGTAATGGTGGCACCGCCTAAAATACGTGCAACCTCATTCACGCGTTCATCCCTAGATAGTTGTTCAACCGTTGTTTGTACGCCATCGTCTTGTTGGGATTTACTCACACGCAAATGCTGATGGCCAAAACTAGCTACTTGTGCCAAATGGGTAATGCAGATAACTTGATAGTTCTTAGACAATTGTTTGAGTTTTTGCCCCACCACTTCAGCAACCGCACCACTAATACCTACATCAACTTCATCAAAGATCAAGGTTGGTGTATATTCGCTATTACTGCTCACCACTGATATTGCAAGTGATATGCGAGATAGTTCGCCACCCGATGCTACTTTTTTCAATGCTTTAAAATCACTGCCCATATTAGTCTTAACCAAGAAATCAACACTCTCGTTACCATTGTAGTGAATGCCCGATACTTTGCTTGGCAGGTCAACCTTAATCTCGCTACCCGGCATACCTAATACTTGCATGGTCTCGGTCACTGCGTTTGACATATGTGTGGCTGTTTCAGTGCGCGCTTCACTCAAACGCTTTGCCTGTGTTTGGTACTGCTCAGAGAACTTTTCTTTTTGCTCTTGCAAGGAAGAAATTGATGCAACAGCACCATCTATTGAATCTAACTCATCAGCAACCTTATCTCTGGCAATAATCAACTGAGTAATTTGACAATTGTGTTTGCGTGCTAAGTCATATAGCTCACTTAGTCTCGCTTCTAAATCGGCTGTTGTTTGTTCATCCACTGACAAACTAGACAAATAGTTAGTCAATTCATATACACTTTCTTGGGTTTGCACTTGCGCACTAGACAGCAACGCTGAGATTGGCGCAAGATTATCGTCAGTTTCTGCTGCTAAGCCAAGCTCGTAACTCAAACTATTTAGCTGCTCATTGACACCAGACTCTTGTTCAAGTTTGGCAAGAATTTCAGATGTTTTTTCAATCAAACTTGCAGCATTAGCTTGTGTTTTAAAATCGCTTTCAATATGATCAAGCTCGTCTTGAGTAAGGTCGGCGACTTCCAGCTCTTGCAATTGGTGCTGTAACAAGGTTTGCTGTTGCTGTTTTAAATCTTGATTACTGTTCAGCTCATCAATCTGATTATTTACCGTATTGTATTGTGCAACAATCCGATTAAGTTGGGCACATATGTGGCTACTTTGCGCATAAGCATCAAGCAGCTCTCTTTGTTGATCAGGGCGTAGTAGTAATTGGTGCTCACTCTGCCCATGCATATCAATCAATAACTCACCAACGCCTTTTAATGTTGATAGCGGCACACTCGCACCATTCACAAATGCTTTTGAACGACCATCACTATTAATAATACGACGCAAAATACATTCACCTTCGTCTTCAAGCGATTGGTCTTCTAAGTAATTTTGTATTTTTTGATGCTTACTTACATCAAATACTGCGCTCACTTCGGCCTTATTCTTTCCATGGCGCACCAAAGTAGAATCACCACGCATGCCAAGGGTTAAATTAAGCGCTTGTAAAAGTATGGACTTTCCTGCGCCCGTCTCACCAGTCACCGTACTCATGCCTGAGGAAAAATCTAAATCTAATTTTTCAACAACTGCTAGATTTTTAACCGATAACTGGGATAACATGATTGATACAGCGCACTACTTAAAGCTTAGTACTCCAATGTAACTTTGAACGAATAATCTCAAAATAATCATAATTTTTAGGATGCAATAGATGAATAAAGCTATCGTGTTGACGCACACGAATATCTTGCCCAAAAGAAATGGCTACTGAGGTTTGCCCATCAAAACTTACGGTTGCGCCTTTATCAGACTCTTTTACGCGTATCACCACTTCACTACCGCCCGGCACCAACAATGGGCGGTGACTCATCGTATGAGGGCAAATTGATACTAGACCAATTGCATTCACGCCGGGGTGCATAATCGGACCTCCGCTTGATAAGGCATAAGCCGTTGAGCCAGTCGGCGTAGTGACAATCAAGCCATCAGCACGCTGATTATTAACAAATTTGTCATCAATATACACATCAAATTCGATCATTTTTAGTGTTTCTTTACGATGAACAACCACATCGTTTAACGCTAAGTGTTTACCCAGTACGCTGCCATTCTGCTCAATTTGACATGAGAGCAAACAACGCTCTTCTTTAGTAAAGTTACCATTTAATACTTCAGCAACAATATCCAGCATATTGGATACTGACACATCTGCTAAAAAACCAAGATGGCCTAAATTGATACCCAAAATTGGAATATTGTTATCTACAAAAGAGCGTGCAGTATTAAGCAAAGAGCCGTCACCACCAACCACAATAATCAAATCAGCCTTCTCAGAAATTTGCTCTGACTCAAACACCACGCCCACGCCTTGTTCTTCAAGAAACGCACTAAGCTCCCCAGACTTGGCTTGGCTAACTGGGTCGTTCGGTTTTGTAATGATGCCAATTGTGTTAAACATAATAAATTTAGCTAAATAATAAAGGTTGAATTCTCTAAAATAGTCACTATATAACTACCCAAATAATAGCTACAAATATACATTAATTGGACACCGAAATGACAAAAAAGAAAGCGCAAGACGAAACGATTGAAAAAGTAGAAGATGAAAACACTAAAACAGCCGAGCAAGAAGAGCAAGAAACCGATCTACAAACACAACTAGCAGAAGCACAACAATCCGCTAAAGACAATTGGGACAAAGTGCTTCGTGCGCAAGCAGAGATGGAAAACCTTAAACGTCGCAACGCTAAAGATTTAGAGAATGCACATAAATTTGCACTAGATGGTTTTGTTAAAGCATTGCTTGAGGTTAAGGATTCTTTAACAATGGGCCTGAAAACTGCCAATGAAGAAAAGGCCACAATTGAGCACATTATTGAAGGTTTAGAAATGACTGACAAGGTATTTCTATCTACCATGGAAAAATTTGGTGTTGAGGCGATCAACCCAGAAAGTGAAACTTTTAACCCAGAATTTCATGAAGCGGTCACTATGGTGCCAATGCCTGACAAAGAATCTAATTCAGTATTAGAAGTAGTGCAAATTGGTTTTACTCTAAATGGACGTCTAGTGCGCCCAGCAATGGTGGTTGTGGTTCAATAAAGTCAAATCACTTAAAAATTGTCAATATCATATCTCTATGATATAATTTTCGCTCAATTTTGACCTCAAAAGAATAAAAAAGAGGGCTAAATTTTTTATTAACTACTCTTAAGGAAACATTATGAAATTAATTCTTCTAGGTGCACCGGGCGCAGGCAAAGGCACTGTTGCAAAATTACTAACTAAAATTGATGGTTCGGTACAAATCTCTACGGGCGATATCTTACGTGGCGCAGTTGCAGCTGGCACAGAACTAGGCAAGCAAGCGCAAGCAGCAATGAAAGCAGGTGACTTAGTATCTGATGACTTAATTATGGGCATTATGGAAGAGCGCCTTAAAGAAGACGATTGCAAATCTGGCTACTTATTAGACGGCTTTCCACGCACAATTCCACAAGCAGAAGCTTTAAAGGCGTTGCTTGAAAAAATGGGTGAAAAACTAGACGCTGCTGTTGAAATTGATGTGCCTAAAGATGTAATTTTAGATCGTTTGACAACACGCCGTACTTGTGAAGATTGTGGTGCAATTTATAACACTAAATCAAATCCAACTAAGGTTGATGGCATTTGTGACAAATGTGGCGGTCCTGCAGTTCAACGTGAAGACGAGACAGAAGAGGCAATTACTAATCGTTTAAATGTATACAATGATCAGACTGCGCCTTTGGTTGGCTTCTACAAAAACGAGGATTTATTGCTTAGCGTAGATGCAACTTCATCTCAATCAGTAATTGACGCAATTCAAGCAAAAATCGGCTAATACTTTTTTAGCCTGTTAATAGGGCTATCAAGTAAAGCTAAAGAACCCTGGGTGTGGAAATGCCCAGGGTTTTTTTGTTTATAGCTATAGACGTTTGTCTTGATACAATTTATAACTTATAATAAATATTCTAATTACCCAAGGAGAGGCTGGTGAAACGCTTTTTATTGTCTTTATTATTGTTATTATTCTCTACATTTTCGTCTGCAGAGAAAGAACTACTACCTGCAGATGATGCGTTCAACTTCAGCGCCAGTGTTGTTAATGATGAAATTATTCTTAACTGGAATGTTGCCCAAGGCTACTATCTCTACAAAGAAAAAATAAAGATTTCTTCAGATTATTCCACTCAGCTAGGCACCGCAAAATTTCCTATTGCTAAAATTAAGAATGATGAGTTTTTTGGAAAAATTGGCGTTTACCGCAACAATACTATTGTCGCTGTCCCTGTGCTTGAAGGCGATGAAAAATCCATATTATTAACAGTTACTTATCAAGGTTGTGCAGACTTGGGCGTGTGTTATCCACCAATTACCAAATCAGTTGCTCTCGACATTAGCAATATTTACAGCCCTTCTTTAGTAGATGGTGCGCTCGATATTCTGTCTAAGGCCAAAGTGGGTGTGCAATCAGTGGTCGATAAAGTAGTGCCAATTTCTGATGAGCCTTTACCGGCTGACGAAGCGTTTTCTTTTTCAATTACATCTACTGATGCCAATACGCTATTAGCCACTTGGAAAATTCATCCAGAATATTACCTTTACAACGATAAATTCTTCTTTGATATCAGAGGTGCCGAATTCGGAGATATTATCTTCCCTGAAGGAGAAACTAAAGAAGACCCTTTATTCGGAACAGTACAAGTTCAAAAAGGTGAGCTTAATGTAGAAATACCACTTAAGAACATTCAAGCACAACAGGTAACTTTTATTGTCAAATTTCAAGGTTGTTGGTTGGGTGGTATTTGTTATCCGCCAATGGAAAAAACTACCACAGTCACATTACCCATTCAAAACATACAAGCAACAAATTTAAATGGTTCTTTTGGCGCGCCTAGTACAGAAGAATCTTCACCAATAACTACTTCAGATAAAGCTGTAAATGTTGAGCTCAACGAAACAGATAAAATAGCGGCCTTATTGCAACAAGACAATGTTCTATTAATCCTTGCTAGCTTCTTTGGCTTCGGTCTATTGTTATCACTAACGCCTTGCGTATTCCCTATGATCCCAATTTTATCGGGCATTATTGTTGGTCAAAAAGGTGTTACGACTAGAAAGGCACTAATTATGTCAATTGTATTTGTCTTGGCCATGAGTGTAACCTACTCAATTGCTGGCGTGCTTGCCGGATACTTTGGTGAAAACTTACAGGTATTATTCCAAACACCTTGGATACTAGTGGTCTTTAGTTTAATTTTTGTTGCTTTAGCGTTCTCAATGTTTGGCTATTATGAAATTCAACTACCGGCTAGTTTACAAAATAAAATTGCCAAAATCAGCAATAAACAAGAAGGTGGTCACCTAATTGGCGTGGCGATTATGGGCTTTTTATCTGCACTAATCGTTGGTCCATGTGTAGCACCTCCACTTGCAGGCGCTTTAATTTACATTGGCCAAACGGGTGATGCGGTGTTGGGTGGTTTGTCACTATTTGTGATGAGTTTAGGCATGGGCGCACCGTTGTTAGCGGTGGGCGCTGGTGTAAGTAAGCTACCAAAGGCAGGTGGCTGGATGGACAATGTTAAATATGTATTCGGTATCTTAATGTTGGCGGTAGCTATTTGGCTGCTTGACCGTATTATTTCGCCAGTTGTGTCATTAGCATTGTGGGCAATGCTGTTTAGTTTCTCGCCGATTGCCATGGGTGCACTTAATTCTCTCACCAATACGCCGACACCATGGCAACGGATCTTCAAAGGCTTTGGTTTATTGATTCTGGCTTACGGTATCTTGCTTTGGGGCTTGGTGGCCCGTGGTGGTGGTGATATGCTAGCACCGCTGTCTGGTTACGGCTCTAGCGTCCAATCAGAACAAGTGCATATTAAATTTGAAAAAATTAAATCAAGCGCAGATCTTGACCGTGTACTACTTAGAGCTAAGGCAAATAACCAAATAGTGATGCTCGACTTTTATGCTGATTGGTGTATTTCTTGTAAAGAATTAGAACGTTTCGTTTTCTCAAACACTAAAGTGGTTGATGCCATGAAAGATGCCGTCGCTCTAAAAGCCGATGTTACTGCAAACGATGAGACTGACAAGGCTTTAATGGCACGATTCAATATTATTGGCCCGCCAGCAATTTTATTTTTCAACAACGGCATTGAAAAACGCGCTCAACGCATTGTTGGTGAAATTAACGCACAAGGTTACCTTGATCACCTTAAAAAGGCGCAATAAAGCTTAAAAATCAGCAAACTTTTGTAGTTAAAACGCCGATAAAGCCTTCTAACATCTGTTAAGTTGGTGGTAAAATCAATTTTATTTAATATTTTAGCTGCAACAATGGATATTTTGTTACTTAATGGTCCGAATCTTAATATGCTAGGCACGCGCGAACCAGACCATTATGGTGCGCAAACCTTAGAGGACATTGTTAATCATGCCGATAACATAGCGACTCAAGCCGGCCTAACACTTGGCCATCATCAAGACAATGCAGAGGTGGGGTTAATTGAACGCATTCATCAAGCGCATAAAGACAATGTTAAATATATTATTATCAACCCCGCGGCGTTTACTCACACTTCAGTGGCGCTACGCGATGCAATGCTAGCAGTTGATATACCATTCACAGAAGTACACCTTTCAAACGTATATAAACGAGAAGAGTTTCGCTCTAAGTCCTATTTTTCAGACATTGCACAGGGCGTAATTTCTGGTTTTGGCGCACAAGGCTACGAGTTTGCAATGAGTGCAGCAATTAAACACATACAAACATAATCACAGGGGAAAAGCAGATGGACATTCGCAAAGTAAAAAAATTAATGGAGCTATTAGAACAATCTGGCATGGCGGAAATTGAAATTGTCGAGGGCGAGGAGTCAGTTCGTATCTCGCGTTATGGCGATGCACCTATAGCGGCAGCTCCAGTTGCTATGGCTGCACCAGTGGCAGCAGCAGTCGCAGTAGACACAACTCCAGAAACGACAACGACAAATATTGATGGCCACCCAATAACCTCGCCAATGGTAGGTACTTTTTACAGTGCAGCCTCACCAACTTCTGAGGCTTTTGTTAAGATTGGCCAACACGTTAACCAGGGTGATACAATTTGCATAGTAGAGGCCATGAAAATTATGAACCAAATTGAAGCAGACCAGTCAGGCACAGTTACAGAAATTTTATGTAATGACGGCGATGCCGTTGAATTTGGTCAGACATTAATTGTAATTAAATGAATAAAATACAAAAAGTTTTAATAGCTAATCGCGGAGAGATTGCGCTCAGGATTTTACGTGCTTGTAAGGAGCTTGGCATCAAAACCGTTGCTGTTTATTCAACGGCAGATGAATGCTTAAAACATGTGCGTTTGGCAGACGAGGCTGTCTGTATTGGTCCACACCCATCAACTGACAGTTATTTAAACGTCCCTGCAATTATCAGTGCTGCTGAAGTTACACATGCTGACGCAATTCACCCAGGCTATGGTTTTTTATCCGAAAATGCGGATTTTGTACAACGTGTTGAAGAAAGCGGATTTATTTTTATTGGACCTCGAGCTGAAAATATTCGCGTTATGGGCGACAAAGTGGCAGCCATTGAGGCCATGCAAAAATCAGGTGTTCCCTGTGTGCCAGGCTCTGATGGTGGCTTAAACACTAATGCCATTGAAAATATTGAACTTGCCCGAAATATTGGCCTTCCAATTATTATCAAGGCTTCTGGAGGTGGAGGTGGTCGTGGCATGCGCGTGGTTGAAAATGAAGACGACCTGCTTAGCTCAATTGAACTAACCAAAAATGAAGCTCAAAGCTTTTTTGGCAACTCCGAGGTGTATATGGAAAAATTCCTTACTACGCCCCGACATGTTGAAATTCAAATATTGGCAGACGAACATGGTAACGCAGTCCACCTTGGTGAGCGAGACTGCTCCATGCAACGACGCCACCAAAAAGTAGTAGAAGAGGCGCCTGCGCCAGGCATAACTCCAGAATTACGCAACAAGATTGGTTCGGTTTGTGCCAAGGCTTGTAAAGCCATTAATTATAGAGGTGTTGGCACATTTGAATTCTTGTTTGAAAACAATGAGTTTTATTTTATTGAAATGAACACACGCATTCAAGTTGAACACCCGGTGACTGAAATGATTACTGGTGTTGACATTGTGCGTGAACAAATTAAGATCGCGGATGGCCAGGCATTATCTTTTACACAAGATGATGTACAAATTAAGGGTCATGCTATAGAGTGCCGTATCAATGCAGAAGACCCAAATAATTTTATGCCATCACCAGGAAAGATTACTCAATATCATGTTGCTGGGGGCTTGGGTGTTCGTGTTGACTCACATGTTTATAATGGCTATACAGTACCACCACATTACGACTCAATGATTGGCAAGCTGATTACTTATTCTGATACGCGACTTGGTGCTTTTATCAAAATGCAAAATGCATTAGATGAAATGGTGATCGATGGCATTAAAACCAACATTCCATTACAAGCTCGCATTATGAAAGACGAAAAATTTCGAGAAGGTGGCGTAAATATTCATCATCTTGAAAAAATGTTAGGAGACAATCACTAGAGATTGAATGTATTATGATTAAAGCAGGCATTATTGGTGGCACAGGTTATACCGGTGTTGAGTTATTACGATTATTGCACAACCACAAAGAAGTAGAGGTGGCTGCCATTAGCTCTCGCTCGCTGAACGGCAAACGAGTTGACAGTATTTTCCCATCTCTCGTTGGTCAAACTGATTTAAGCTTCTCACTGCCAGATGACGCTTCTCTAAATGATTGTGATGTGATTTTCTTTGCTACACCACATGGTGTTGCGATGGAAGGTGCAGGTGCTTTTATTAAAAAAGGCATTAAGGTCATTGACCTTGGTGCAGATTTTCGTATCACAGATGCAATTGAGTGGTCTAAATGGTATGGCATGGAGCACACTCAACCAGAATTGTTAAGCAAAGCTGTATACGGTTTGCCAGAGAACAATCGTGAGCAAATTAAAACGGCTGAGCTAATTGCCAACCCGGGCTGCTACCCAACAGCATTACAGTTGGCGGTCAAACCTCTCATCGACAACAATTTAATCGACTTATCAAGTATTGTTGCTGACTGCAAATCAGGTGTAAGCGGCGCAGGACGAGGCGCTAATCAAGCCATGCTATTATGTGAAACCAGTGAAACCATGAAGGCTTATGGGGTAGGTGGCCATCGACATTATCCAGAAATTAAACAAGAATTAGAAAAGTTAGCCGGTCAAACAGTTGGACTCACTTTTGTACCACATTTAGTACCAATGATTCGTGGCATGCACATCACTTTGTATGTTGATTTGCTTAACGCAGATGTCGATGTAATACCATTTTTTACACAGGCCTATTCTGATGAGCAATTTGTTAAAATACTCGCTGAAGGCTACCCCGAAACCCGCAGTGTTAAGTCATCTAACTTCTGTCAAATCGCTATTCAGAAAATACCAAATAGTAATAAATTGGTTGTTATGTCAGTGATTGATAACTTGGTTAAAGGCGCGTCAGGGCAAGCAATACAAAACATGAATATCATGTTTAACATGGAAGAAGGGCTAGGCCTAGAGCAAATTGGCCTGCTGCCTTAAAGGAGACAAACTATGGATACTGCACAGGATTTAGAAGAAGCTGAGATTATTTTTAGCGACTCTGCTGCTAAAAAAGTGGCTGACTTAATTGTTGAAGAAAAAAATGAAGACTTAAAGTTACGCGTCTATATTACTGGTGGTGGTTGTTCTGGATTCTCTTACGGCTTCACATTTGATGAAAACTATAAAGAAGGCGATAGTACAGTAGACAACAACAATGTGCGTCTCGTCGTTGATCCAATGAGTTATCAATATCTAATCGGTGCAACGGTTGACTACCTTGAAGACCTACAGGGTTCACGCTTTATTATTCACAATCCAAATGCTAAAACCACTTGTGGTTGTGGCTCATCATTCTCAGTATGATTGAATATATTCCAGGATTAGCTGGCGTTCCAGCAACAGAATCAGCCATTTCCTCTATTGATGGTGGAAAAGGCGTTCTTGCCTATCGTGGTTATTCAATTGAAGATTTGGTTAAAAACACTTCTTTTGAAGAGGTTGCAATGCTGTTAAGAGATGGTGAGCTTCCAAACAAAGAGTCTCTAAATAATTTTCAAAATGTTTTAAATAAGCGTTATGAAGTAAAACGTAATATTAGAGAAATGATGTGGGCCTTACCGGCAAATGGCCATTCAATGGATGTTTTACAAACTGCTATTGCAGGCATGTCAACTTTCTACCCTGATGCAGGCGCAGAAAACCCAGATTCTGCATTTACTCAAAGCGCATTAACTAAAATCATTGCTAACATGAGTACGCTTGTTGCTATGTGGGCTAGAATCAGCGCTGGCTACGACCCTATACCGCCAAGAAAGAATATGTCATATGCTAAAAACTTCTTATATATGTCTTTTGGTGAAGAACCTGATGACGATATAGTTAAATTATTTGATGCTTGCCTAATCTTACACGCAGAACACACCATTAATGCTAGCACTTTCTCGGCTATGGTGACCGCCTCAACACTAGCCAACCCTTTTGCATCAATCTCAGCAGCAGTTGGAACCTTGGCTGGATCTTTGCATGGTGGAGCAAACGAAGATGTTCTCAACATGCTAGACGAGATTGGCGATGCAAAAAACGCACGTGGCTATATTGAAGATCGCTTAAAAAATAAACAAGTTATTTGGGGTATGGGCCATAGAGAATATAGCGTTAAAGACCCTAGAGCTTCAATCTTGCAAGAAATGATCGAGGCTTATATCAAGAAAAAAAATATAGTCTTGTCTAAACGTTTTGAAACCGCATTAGAAGTTGAGCGCGTTTGTGAGGAGCTGTTGTCTTCTAAAGGCGTGTACCCTAATGTTGATTTTTATTCTGGTATTTTATATTCAGAAATTTTCAAGATTCCCAAAGAACATTTCACGCCAATATTTGCAATGGCAAGGTCTGCTGGCTGGGTAGCACATTGGCATGAACAAGTAGGTCATAATCGTATTTTCAGACCAACTCAAATCTACACAGGCCCTGAACTTAGAAGCTGCCCTAAAAAATAACCCGGATCCATTATGGAAAAAACCACACATTTTGGCTTTAAAGACGTCGATACCGATGACAAGCAAGGTCTAGTTAGAGGTGTATTTGATTCAGTAGCCAGCAAATATGATCTAATGAACGACGTGCTTTCATTCGGTGCACACCGCCTATGGAAGCGCTATACCATAGCATCAAGCAATGTTAAAGCTGGCGACAAAGTGTTAGACATTGCAGGTGGCACTGGCGATTTAGCGATTGAGTTTAGGAAAAAAGTTGGCGACAGCGGTCAAGTAGTTTTAAGCGATATTAACGCTGCTATGCTTGGCGAGGGCAGAAAAAACCTAATCAATAATGGCGTTTTCGGCGTAGAATTTGTTCAGTTAAACGCACAAAAAATACCTTTTTCTGACAACACTTTTGATTGTGTTAGTATTGCTTTTGGCCTTAGAAACGTCACCGACAAAGGCCAGGCGCTTGCCGAGATGCATCGCATTCTAAAGCCAGGTGGCTGTTTACTCATTTTAGAATTTTCCAAAACCGATTCTGAGTTTTTGAAAAAATTCTACGATTTTTATTCATTTAACGTTATGCCAAAACTTGGTGGTATTATTGCTGATGATGAAGACTCTTACCAATATTTAGCCGAATCCATTCGCAAACACCCCGACCAAGAAACTCTAAAATCTATGGTGCTCGATGCTGGTTTTGGCTTTTGCGAATATCATAACCTTTCAGGTGGTATTGTTGCTTTACACAAGGGCATCAAAACTTAAGCCTCATGCAACACTTTGTGCTTGAACAAGCCCTAAACTATTTAATCGACCAAGGCAATGTCGATCTGAGTGCGCTCAACGGCAAAACACTACACTTTGCCCTAGAAGACTTGCCACTTAACGTTAATTTTGTTTGTACCAATAACCGTATTTTTGTCACAACCAACACAAGTATTGGCGCAGATGTCGATATCAAACTCAAATCTAGTGTTTTTTTAGCGCTGCTTCAAGGTGAAGATTTAACTGATCTACTCCGAGAAGATAAAATCATTATCCATGGAGACGTTAAAACAGCACAACTATTGGTTGATTTGCTTCAACAGATTGATATTGATTTTGAAGAAATGTTATCTAAATACACTGGTGATATTATTGCTCACCAAGTAGGAAAACTGACTCAAAATTTTAAAACCTCTAACAACCCGCTAGAGGCAATTAAAAACGAACTAACCACCTTGTTTGTTGCGCCATCAGAATCCTCACTATTTAAAAACAAAAGGCCTTAGATAGTGCGCAGTTTAATACGATTTATTGGCATTTCTCGTGTACTAATGCGTTACCGTCTTGACTCTCTGGTCTTGTCTACGCCTTTATTAAAAAGCTTTAAACCGCTTTTATATTTAATTCCTTGGCATTATTTTCCGGTTAAGCAATACACTCGAGGTGAGCGTATTCGTTTAGCGTTAGAAGAGTTAGGGCCGATCTTTATTAAATTTGGACAAACGCTTTCTACCAGACGAGATTTACTACCGGACGATATTGGCAATGAATTAGCCAAATTACAAGATAGTTGTCCAGCGTTTGACTCAGCCGAAGCAAAACGCATGATTGAACAATCTCTGGGTGATAGTACGCAGAATTTATTCAAGCAATTTGATCAAGCGCCGCTTGCTTCTGCCTCTATTGCTCAAGTGCATACTGCCATTACTCATAATGATGAGGCTGTCGTGGTGAAGGTGGTGCGACCTAATATTGACCAAACCATCAAACGTGATATTGCACTTATGTATGCTTTGGCTAGGCTGATTAGCAAACATCCGATCAGTGAAAAAGTACGGCCTTTGGAGATTGTCGCAGAGTTTGAAGCTATTATCTTAAACGAGCTAGATATGCTTAATGAGGCTAATAATGCCTCTCACCTTCGTCAGAATTTTAAAAATTCAAACCTGCTTTATGTGCCAAAAGTGCATTGGGACCTATGTAGTGAAAATGTACTCACCACTGAACGAATTTACGGCACGCCTGTTGGCGATATCGAACAACTTAAAGCCGATGGGGTTGATCTTAAAAAATTAGCCGAAGAAGGGGTGATTATCTTTTTCACTCAAGTGTTTAAACACAATTTTTTTCATGCCGATATGCATCCCGGCAATATCTTTGTCGGTGCTGATGGAAACTATATTGGCGTTGACTTCGGCATTATGGGTACGCTAGATGAGGCAGATAAAGATTTTCTTGCTGATATCTTTTTAGCCTTTTTTAATCAAGATTATCACGGAGTCGCTAGCGCTTACATTGAATCAGGTTGGGCAAGTGCCAGTACCGACGTGGTTGCCTTTGAACAAGCTATTGGCAGAATATGCGAACCCATGTTTGAAAAGTCTTTAGGTGAAATATCTTTTGGACAAGTGCTCATGGACTTGATGGCTGAGGCGAAAAATTTTGACATCACTGTTCAGCCACAACTGTTATTATTAGACAAAACCTTATTGAATATTGAAGGCTTGGGTAGGCAGCTTTACCCACAACTAGATTTATGGGCAACAGCAAAGCCTTTTTTAGAAGACTTAGTTAAAGAGAAGTACAGCATGAAAAACACATTTGAAAAACTCAAAGAGCAAGCGCCGCAATTATTAAATGACATCCCTGAGTTGCCAGCATTAATAGTTAGCGCCTTAAAGAAAGTCGACAAAATGAAAGACATATCTGGCCTATATGCTCAACAAACAGACTCAATTGTTAAACAACTAAAAGACAACGCCAACAAACAAACCTCAGCTATTTTTGCAGGTGCCTTAATCATCCTTTCAGGGGTGTTAGCCACTAACGCTCTGTGGCTAGCCAGTAGTGTTAGCGCAATAATTGGACTGGTGTTCTGGACCAAGTCTAGATAGGGTTTTCTTTAACACTGTTTTCGGGTAAAATTATCACCTCGATATGTTTGGTCGCAAAGCATATCTTTTATAGGGCGCCCAATTTGTGGGTGTTTTTTTTATTTTTTTGGAGAGTCAAAATGAGCATGACAATTAATGCAACAGCAAGAGATGACCAGGGCAAAGGTGCGAGCCGCCGCCTGCGTCGTGAAGAACAAGTACCTGGTATCGTTTACGGTGCGGGCAAAGCCCCTAGTACAATTTCACTAAACATACACGAGATCACTCATCTATTAGAAAACGATGATGCTTACACATCTATTCTAGATTTGTCGATCGATAAAAAAGTAGAGCCTGTTATTGTAAAAGATCTACAACGCCACCCTGCTAAAAACACAGTTACTCATGTTGACTTATTACGCGTCAACATGAAACAAGCGATTACTACCAGTATTCCGCTGAACTTTACAGGCGCAGATGATAACGAAGCAATTCGTCTTGGCGCTATTCTCAACCAATTTGTTACTTCGGTTGAGGTTTCTTGTTTGCCTGCAGATATGCCAAATGGTATTGATGTCGACATTAGCAGTCTTGCCATAGGTGACCATATTAGCCTTACCGGCCTTGCTATGCCAGAAGGTGTAACACTGACTGCCTTGACACACGGCGATATTGAAGCTCATGATCAAAGCGTTGTTGCAGTTCAAGAAGCCAAACTAATGGCTGAAGAAGTTGAGC
>CAJVCK010000005.1 GCA_910595805.1 uncultured Candidatus Thioglobus sp.
GGTGATAGCCAGATTGGCTTCTGTTACCGTATCCATTGCTGCTGACAAAATTGGCGTGTTGAGTGTGATGTTTTTAGTTAGTTGGGTTTTTAAGCTAACTTCCTTTGGCATGGTAGTCGAATGCGCCGGCACCAATAACACATCATCAAAAGTTAATGCAGTTTTTAGTAAGTTCATTTTAAAATCTCCTTTGATTTGAGCGTTTTGGAAAGACAAAGCCAATAATAAATCCAAAAAATAAAACCAACGCACCGACGATAAACCAGTTTCTAAAACTAGAGTCTTGTGCAGATGTGTTGTTATTTTGTAGCAACTGAATTTCAGCCTTAAGTTGAAGAATTTGTGACATTAAATCTTGATTAGTGTCTTTAAGTGCGCGAGAGTCTTTGTAGATTTTCTCTACATATTCTTTTTCAGCTTGCGCTTTACTAGTGTCTATTGCTAGTTTAGCATTGCTTTCTTTTAGCTTCTCTAGTTCTTCTTTTAGCGCTTTATTAGCGTTTTTGTTTTTAGAAATTAATAATTTGTTAGCGTTGTATGTTTGTTTGAGTTTTTTTAATTGAACTTTTGCAGGTAATGCGCTGGTTAAATAACGAGAAATCATCCAGCCCGTGCTTTCTTCAAATTTAACTTGAGTCCAGCCATTGTTAGTCGACAATAGCTCTAATTTAGTGCCAGAGGGTAACATTCTAAGTAAATTGCTTGGGTTGCTCTGAATTTTGTTTTCAGAACGCATTGGGATATCAACCACGTCTGTGACATACACATACGACTGCGCATTAACAAAAGAATGCGTTAGTAATAGTGGCATAAGCAAAGACTTTGTTAAATTCATAAGTTGGCTATTTTTTCTAATTGTTTAGATAAATCGGCAATGGCATTTTCAACTGAAGCTAATCTTTCTTTTTCTTTATTGACAACCGATTCAGGCGCACCACTAACAAATTTTTCATTATTAAGCTTACCTGCAAATTGCTCCCTTTGTTTGTTTAATTTTTCAATTTCTTTGTTGAGTCGAGCTGCCTCTTGGTCTTTGTCAATCAGTCCAGCTAGCGGAATAAGAACTTTCATTTCGCCTACTAATGCTGTGGCAGATTCTGGTGATTCGTCGTTAATATCAAGTTGATGAATGTTTTCTAATTTAGCCAAGCTGCTTAATATTTTAGAATGTGAATCTAGGCAGTATTGATCATTATCACTGATATTTTGTACAAAACAAGGTAATGGTTTAGAAGGAGGGATATTCATTTCACCGCGAATTTGACGAATACCTAGAATAAAGGTTTGCAGCCAATGCATCTCTTCTTCAGCTTGGGTAGAAACCAAGTCCTCTTCTACCAATGGGTAGGCTTGTGTCATTAGGCTTTCATTGTTAGTGTTCGTCAATGTACAGCATTGTTCATATACCTCTTCAGTAATAAACGGAATCACAGGGTGTAACAAGGTCAAAATCTCGTTTAATACTTTCAGTAAGGTTGCCTGAGTACCGGCTTTGGTTGCATCGTCTGCTAATAATGCCTTGGATAACTCTAAGTACCAATCACAGTAGTCATGCCATACAAATTCGTATAGTTCTTGGCTCATTAAGTCAAGACGATAGTCTTTTAAGTGCTTCTCAACATTGGCTTTCGTGGCTTGCAAGCGTGACAAAATCCACTCATCTGAAGTAGACAAACTAGCATTAGTGTCAATGTTTACGCCTTCAAGTTTCATTAATACAAAACGAGAAGCGTTCCATAATTTATTACAGAAATTACGATAACCTTCAACACGTTTTAAATCAAACTTAATATCACGACCAAACGAGGCTAACGCTGCAAAGGTAAATCTAAGTGCATCAGTACCAAAAGCAGGGATGCCACCTGGAAATTCGCCTATGGTTTGCTTTTTGATTTTTTCAGCCATTTTCGGCTGCATCATGCCTTGTGTTCTTTTAACCAGTAAGTCATCTAAGCTAATACCGTCAATCAAATCAATTGGATCTAAGACGTTACCTTTAGATTTGGACATTTTTTGCCCTTGTCCGTCTTTGATTAACCCAGTGATATAGATATCTTTAAATGGTACGTCGCCAGCAAATTTTAGCCCGAACATAATCATGCGAGCAACCCAGAAAAAGATAATATCAAAACCAGTCACCAAAACATTGGTTGGGTAAAAGCGTGATAATTGTGGGGTTTTCTCTGGCCAGCCTAGTGTTGAAAATGGCCACAATGCAGAAGAGAACCACGTGTCTAACACATCGTTATCTTGTTTTAGTGCTACACCTTCACCAGCTTGTGCTTGCGCCTCTTCTAGTGAGTCTGCAACATAAATATTGCCGTCATTGTCATACCAGGCAGGAATACGATGCCCCCACCAGATTTGCCTAGAAATACACCAGTCTTGAATGTTGTCCATCCAATTAAAATAAGTTTTATTCCAATTTTCTGGGATAAAGCGGATATCGCCATTTTTAACTGCGTCAATTGCAGGTTCTGCGAGTGGTGCAATCTTGACGAACCATTGATCAGTCATATAAGGCTCAATAACTGCATTAGTTCTATCACCACGTGGCACCATTAAAGTATGCGGTTCAATTTTTTCTAGCAGGCCTTGCTCATCTAGATCTTTAACCATTTGCTTACGTGCATCAAATCGATCCATGCCGACATAGGTGCTTTTTACGGTGTCGTTAATTTTGGCATCATCTGTTAGGATATTGATGACGTCTAAGTTGTGACGTTGACCCATTTCATAGTCGTTAAAGTCATGTGCAGGGGTGATTTTTACACAACCAGTACCAAACTCCATGTCGACATAATCATCAGCAATGATGGTTATTTTTCGATCAGTGAGTGGCAAGTCGATGGTCTTGCCAATAAGGTGTATATAGCGAGCATCATCTGGGTGTACAGCAACCGCACTATCGCCGAGCATAGTCTCAGGGCGTGTAGTAGCTACAACCATTACTTCGTCAGTGCCAGTAATCGGGTAGCGCATATGCCACAATGAGCCTTGCTCTTCTGTGCTAATGACTTCAAGGTCAGAAACAGCTGTGTGTAGTACAGGGTCCCAGTTTACCAGTCGTTTTCCTCGATAGATTAAACCTTCGTTGTAAAGCTGAATAAAGACTTTATGTACCGCATCTGAGAGGCCTTCATCCATAGTGAAGCGCTCTCTTTCCCAGTCAACTGAAGCGCCAAGACGACGCATTTGTGAGGTAATGGTGCCACCAGAGTGTTCTTTCCAGTCCCAAATTTTTTCAATAAATTTCTTACGACCAACATCATGGCGTGTAATGTCTTGTGCGGCTAGTTGGCGTTCAACTACCATTTGTGTTGCAATGCCAGCATGGTCTGTTCCTGGCTGCCAAAGAGTTTGATCTCCCTTGCCACGATGGTAGCGGGTGAGTACATCCATAATCGTATGTTGAAATGCATGGCCCATATGCAGGCTACCCGTCACATTTGGTGGTGGCAGCATAATGCAGTAGGCGTTTTCGCTAGTAGAGTTTGAATCGGAAGAAAATAGATTTTTTTCTTCCCAAAGTGAGCGATATTTCGCTTCAATTTGATCAGGATTGTAGGTTTTTTCCATTAAAGTATAAAGATGGATAAAACTATGCAATTATACCAATAAAATTATTTAATAAATATAGAAATGAAATAGCTTAATCATTGGCTTTTGGCGTACTTTCAAAGTGGAAAAAATCATGATTTAGGTATAAAGCCACATCTTCTTCATCTTCAGGAAACCAAGGAATATTTAGCACGCCAACACATAATGATATTTGCTCTCTGATATCATTGAGTGATTGCATAGAGGTGTTATCGTTAATTGGGACTAAGCTATTGTCGTGACATCGTTGGCATTCCTCAGTATAGAGAACTTCACCATCAATTAGGATTCTATTGCTAATATCAGTAGCACTAGTACTAAGTGCGACTAACAAAGGAAACAATTTTAAAAAAATCAACATACACTTAGTTTATAACATTTTTAAGATAGAATGCCCATAACTCAATACAATGTTTTGCTTAAATGACTGATAAAAAAAACTGGATCGTTTATTTATTGTGTTGTAGTGATAATAGCTTATATTGCGGAATTACCAATCATTTAGAAAAACGCATTAAACAACACAATGGAAAAATAACTGGCGGTGCGAAATATACTCGTGCCAACGGCCCATGTGAGCTGGTTTATCAAGAAAACGCTAACGACAGAAGTACGGCCTCTAAACGAGAATATGAAATCAAATCCATGAGTCGAGAAAAAAAACTATTACTCATTAAAGCATCATGAATGATTATCAAAGAATCTCTTGTGAGATGCATAGTTTTTATGAGCTAGCAATTATGCGCAGTCAATCAATACAAGTAATTATTAATGGTAAATATCAAACTATCCAGCCTAGGGATATTACTGCCAGATCAGGCGCAGAGTTTTTAATTTATTTAGACGAAAAACAAGAAAAACAAGAATTGCGTGTCGACAAAGTAACTTTGTAGTATTGTTTTTAGAGATCTAAAATTTTAAAGCTTTTGAAATAGAAAATAGTTGAAATCTTGTGTGCTACCACCCGGGTGCTGATGTATTTCTGAGGTAGTTTTGATTAATTTAAAGTGATCTCCAAGCAGTTGAGTGATTTTGTCTTTATCATATTGCACAATATCGAGACCTGAGCATTGTTTAGGGCCTGTTGGCGCAAAAGTTGCTAGTAAAAAATAGCCTTGAGGTTTGAGATATTGATTGAGCTTATTAAGGTAAGTTTGCTGATCTTTTTCATCGGTTAAAAAATGAAAAACTGCACGATCATGCCATAAGTCAAACTGAGTGTTAGATTGAAAATTTAGGATATTTTCATTATAGAAATTAACTTTTCCAGTGTGGATTTTTAAACGATTTTTAGTGGCTTGAATGGCGGTAGAAGACAACTCTAATAGTGATAAATGAGTGTAACCTTCATCAAGCAAATTATCAGCCAGTATAGACACGCCAGAACCGATATCAATAATATTGGCATCTTTGTTTGTATATGCTAATATCCAGTCAAACGATAGAGTGGCGTGATCTTGGTGCCAGCTAACTTTAGCATGGTTGTTACTTTGATAAATCTTATCCCAATAGCTAAGTCTGTCTGTCATTCGTTTGGTGTTTATAATAATAAGTATTTGGATTATAACGGGTTGTTATGAGAATTTTGCACACAATGTTGAGAGTGGGGGATTTGGATAAATCCATTACATTTTATATCGAAGTTTTAGGCATGAGTTTATTGCGTCAAAAAGAATATCCGAAGGGTGGGTTTACTTTGGCGTTTTTAGGCTATGGCCCAGAATCAGAAAATCCAGCACTCGAGCTTACTTACAATTGGGATAAGAGTAACTATGAGATCGGCACAGGCTTTGGCCATATTGCCATTAATGTCGAAGATGTCTATAAAGCCGTTGAGATGGCAAAAGAAAAAGGCGCTGAGGTAATACGCGAGGCAGGACCAATGAGTGCTGGGACAACTATAGTTGGATTTTTAAAAGACCCAGATGGTTACGAGATAGAGTTGCTTTCTAAGAAGTTTTAATCGTAATTTTTACGACCTGATAAGGCATGAGCAATGGTGTTAATATCAGCGTATTCAAGCTCACCGCCAATTGGTATTCCGTGGGCAATACGAGTGATTTGAATGTCAAATTGTTTTGCCATATTACTTATGTAGTGGGCAGTTACTTCGCCTTCAACCGTTGCATTGGTGGCCAGAATAATTTCTTCTACTTTTTGATTACGTAGTTTTTGTTCTAACTCATCCAAACCAAGCTCAGCAGCACCGATACCATCAATAGGGGAAAGATAACCACTTAGAACAAAATATTTACCCTGGTAAACCCCACTTTGCTCAATCGCATGAATATCAGTCGGTGTTTCAACAATACAAAGTTGTGCGTTATTGCGCTGATCATTGGCGCAAATATGACAAATGGTTTTTTCACTGAGTGTACGACATGATGAGCAATGTTTAACATGCTCCATAGCATCGACCAAAGCTTTAGCCAGCTCAAAACCACCATCACGATTACGCTCTAATAGATGGTAAACAAAACGTTGTGCAGTTTTGCTACCGACACCAGGTAAGGCGCAAAAAGCTTTGTTAAGTGTTTCAATCATTAGAAGGGTAAGTTAATACCACCAGGCAGCTTCATATCGCCAGTAGCGCCTTTCATTTTGGCAGCTGATGTATCGGCGATTTGTTTGGTGGCATCATTGATGGCTGTTAGGATTAAATCTTCCAGCATGTCTTTATCATTCATCACGCCATCGTCGATTTGAAGATCAGTAGCTTGATGTTCACCATTAACAGTTACTTGTACTGCTCCACCTGCAGCCTTACCAGTAACTGTTAAGTTTTTGATTTCTTCTTGGGCTTTTTGCATGTCTTCTTGCATTTTTTGAGCTTTTTGCATCATGCCAGCCATTCCACCTTTAAACATTTTATATCTCCTTAATTGAGTTAATATCAACCTTTGCATTAAAGATTTTTTGTAATTTTTGTACGCCTTCGTCTTTCATAAAGCTTTCTTGTATGCTGGCTATTTTAGCATTGTTAGCTTGTATTTCTCTTTGTGCTAAGGTTTTCTTAGTCAGCTTATGTGGATTTATTTTAAGTGTAACTTTGTCAAAATTTGCTTGTAAAGTATCTTGGATTTCTTGTTGAATATTATCGGTAAGCAAGCTAGAGAATTGCTCATCTAAATTAAGTATTAGGGTTTGGCCGTCAATATTGTCAAATAAGGTATTTTTTAGCAACATACGAGAAGCAGTATTAAATTCAAGTGACTCGGTAATAGCCTCCCATTGCTGTTGTGAGTCAATATTTAATGTTGGTTTTGGTGTGTCTAGTTTTTCTTTTTCAGCTAATATTTTATTAGGTATAGCTTTGTTCTTAGGCTTTTCGATTAATTTAGGTGTTTTTTTTTCCGCAGTATCAGCATTAGAATGGAAAGCCAGCATTCTAAGTAATATCATCTCAAAACCGATTTGCTCACTAGGTGCAAGTGGCATGTCTTTAGAACCGTTAATTGCCATATGGTAAAACAATTGTAAATCTTGATTAGATATTTGCGAGGCTAAAGCTTTAATTTCATCAGAAATTTTCGTGTTATCAATAATTTGAGCGATTGATATTTGATGAAAAAGACTGGTTAAATCTTTTAGTGCATGTGTTAAATCCTCACCTTTGTGAGATAAATCTTTAACAAAATCAATCACTGCTTCAGCGTCTTGATTAAATAAGTAAGTCGCAAGCTTAAGAATATCATCGTGATGCACCAAGCCAAGCATAGCTTTAATGTCTTCAACCATTACTGCACCATCACCATAAGAAATAGATTGATCAAGTAAGCTTAGTGCGTCACGCATTGAGCCATTGCCAAAATCAGCAATTTGACTAAGAGCCAGGTCTTCATATTTGAGACCTTCAGCTTCCATAATAAATTTGAGCTGACCCAAGATTTCTTCGTGTGTGAGTTTTTGCAAGGTGAATTGCAAACAGCGCGACAGAACAGTTACCGGTAGTTTTTGTGGATCGGTGGTCGCTAATAAAAACTTAATATGTTCTGGGGGTTCTTCCAGGGTTTTAAGTAGTGCGTTAAAGCTACTTTTTGAGAGCATGTGCACTTCATCAATTAGGTAGATTTTATAGCGATTTTTAGTAGGCATGTACTGCGCGTTTTCTAAAATATCACGCATGTTGTCTACACCTGTATGCGACGCAGCATCAAGTTCAATCAAATCAACTGACTGACCCTTGTCAATTTCGACACAAGTTGCACATTGCCCACACGGCTGGGAGCTTACACCCGCTTCACAATTAATTGATTTGGCAAAGATACGGGCAATGGTGGTTTTACCAACACCACGTGTACCGGTAAATAAAAAGCCATGATGAAGGCTGTTGGCATCGAGCGCATTAATGAGTGTTTTAACCGTGTGTATTTGGCCCACCATCTCAGCAAAAGTGTGAGGGCGATATTTACGTGCCAAAACTTGATAGTGTTCGCTCATTGTTAATTTGTTGTATTAAAAGTGGTAGCACCGAGAATAACAACTAACACATGAAAAAACTACTACCGTTGCTTCCTTCCGGACCTGGCGGGGTTTGTAGTTATTCATTGTAAGCGCACCCTTAGCACTACCAAGCGCTATTTTACATTTATATCTGCTTTCTATTTAAGAATTATTAGCTTGTTCTAAACGTTCAGGTGTGCCTATATCTTGCCACTTACCATCAAAATGCTCCCCACTAAGAGTATTGTTGCTAATAGCGTCTTTAAGTAAGGGGTAAAGTGCTAATTTACCTGAGGTGGATGCGTAAGGTCTGAAAAAGTCAGGATGATAAATTCCAATTCCAGAAAATGTAAGATTGTTAGGTTGGTTAATCAATACTCGATGGTCGTCTGTTAAGGAAAAATCACCAGTTTTATTATGTTCAGGATTATCTACCAGCATTAAATGAGCAAGTGAATCAATCGGCAGAGAGAGTTTGGATAAATCATAATCACTCAATACATCAGAATTAATTACAATAAATGGCTCCTTGCCTAATAGAGGCAGTGCATTGATAATACCCCCAGCAGTATCAAGTGCACCAGAAAATTCATCGCTATAAGTAACTCTGACACCCATTCTTGAACCGTTTCCTATATAAGCCTTGATTTGCCACCCTAAATAAGCAACATTTACAATAATATTGGTTATTTTGGCTTTTTTAAGTGCAATGATTGAGTGTTCTATTAATGTTAAACCTCTAACTTTTAATAGTGGTTTTGGGGTTGTTTTGGTGAGTGTCATCATACGCTCACCTCTGCCTGCGGCTAAAATCATGGCTTTCATTGGTCTACCTTGTTTAAATTAAGAATATTTTTTAAGTAAGAAAAATTTGGATATTTATCAGCGATTTGCAAGACATATTTTTCAATCAATGGAATATCTTTTAAATATTGATGTTTGCCATCACGAATGGATAAACGCTTAAATATGCCCAATACTTTAAGATGGCGCTGCAAGCCCATGAGGTCAAACTGTTTTTCAAAATCATCAAAACTTATAGTAAGTTTAGATTGCTTATGGAAATATATAAGTAAAACGTGTACCTCAGATGGTTTTAGTTCGAAATAAGCGTCTTTAAGTAGTGAAACTAAATCATAAGTATTTGGACCAATAACTGCGTCTTGAAAGTCAATCACACCTAATTCGTTATTTTCCAACAACATTAAATTGCGTGAGTGATAATCACGATGTACAAACACTTGGTCCGTGCTTAGCGCGTTATCACTAAGTAAGTCAAAAATAGTTTGTAATTGTGTCTGTTGTTTGCTATTTAGAGTTGGTAAATACCAATCAATCAACAGTTTCATCTCGCTGGTGAGTAAGGTGTAATCATACGACAGAATATTAACTGAATTAGTTTTTAGTGATTGAATATCAATAAGAACATCAATGGCATTTTTATAATGCTGAATATTAAAATCTTTTTGTTGTTCGCTTAAGAAGGTTTGGCTGCCTAAATCTTCTAGCAATAAGAAACCTTGATTTAGATCGGCCTCGATAATTTTTGGTGCATGAATACCACCAGCCACCAGATATTTAGCAATGTAAATAAAAGGCTCACAATTTTCTTTATTTGGTGGAGCATCCATGGCAATAAAACTGTTGTTATCGCGCTGAATTCGAAAATAACGACGAAAGCTAGCATCATCACTGGCCGTAGTGATAACAAAGTTTTCATCATCAAAGAAAAACTCTAGCCAATCGGTCAGTGAGTCTAGGCGCTGGTCAATCATTTTTAAGGTGTTGGTAATGCTCATATACACAAGCCCAGTACTTGCCAACTCGCCCTTGGTTGATTGTTTGATTATCGATAATAGTCATTGGCATAACTTCACGGGTAGAGCTTGAAATCCACACTTCATCAGCGCCGAATAGATCATTGATTGAGATTGCGCTTTCATCTACCTGTAGGCCGCAAGCGTATGCACTTTCAAGCACTAAATCACGGGTAATGCCTGAGAGGATGTGTTCGCCAGTGGGGTGAGTGAAAAGTGTGTGGTTTTTAACTATGAAAACATTAGACGTAGCGCCTTCGGTAATTTGATCATTACGTAAGAGAATCACTTCTTCAACTTGATGTTGTTTAGCTTCTTGTGCATAAAGAATATTGGCCAATAATGAAGTAGATTTAATGTCGCATCGACTCCATCGAATGTCTGGCTGAGTAATAGCACTAAATCCTTGTGATAACTCTACTTGGGTCTTAGGGGTGAGCGGGTTAGACTCGATATATATGGTAGGTGAAAGCATAACAAAACTATGTTTGCGTTGTGTGTCGGCACCACGAGTCATTTGCAAATAAAGAGATTGATTAGACTCATCCGAAAAATTAGTAAGTTTAGTTAGAATGGCATGCCATTCATCGTGTGAAAAAGGATTTATAATCCGAATTGAGTCTAAGCTTTTTTGCAGGCGATCTAGGTGTTCAGTAAGGCGAAATATTTTTCCATTGTAAACGGGGATAACTTCGTAAACACCATCGCCAAATAAAAAGCCTCTATCCATAACGGAAATAGAGGCCTCGTTTTTTGCGATAAAATCGCCGTTAAGATAGACCATTAAAATCCGAATAGTGAGAGTATCCAGTTCCATATTTGACTAAAGAAACCGGCACTAGGAGCATCTTCAAGTGCAACTAACGGCAATTTTGCAAGACTATTTCCTTCAAATTTAATTACTAAGTTACCAATGCTATCGCCTTTTTTGATAGGGGCAGATAATCCAGGATTAAGCTCAATTGCTTGCTGGGATAATTTGTATTGACCACGTGCCAAAGTAATTGCTTTTGAGTTTTGAAGACCAACTTTGATTTTGTCTTTGCTAGAGTTAGGGATTGGGATGTTTTTGGTGATGGTCCCAATATTTTTGGTTTCAAAAAATCGAAAACCATAATCAAGAATTTTTTGCGTTTGTGAAGTGCGTGCTTCAACAGAGGTTGAGCCTAATACGACTGAGATAAGGCGCATATCCATGCGGTTGGCGCTAGCAACTAGATTATATTGTGCTTTTTTAGTAAAACCAGTTTTCAGGCCGTCAACTGTATTGTCACTCCATAAAAGCTTATTGCGATTGGTTTGCTTGATGTCGTGATGGGTAAATTCCTTTTCACTGTACCAAGGATAAAACTCTGGAAAATCTCTAATAGTGGCAGCAGCCAATATCGCCATATCGGCAGCAGATGTGTGCTGATTTTTATAATCAAGACCAGATGAGTTCTCAAAGCGAGTATTAAGCATGCCCAGCTCAACTGCATATTGATTCATATAAGCGGTAAAAGTGCCTTCTGTCCCAGCAATATGTTCAGCCATAGCAACCGCAGCATCATTGCCTGATTGAATAATCATGCCTTTAAGTAATATTTTTAATTTAATGGTTTTACCTACCTCGACAAAACTTTTTGAACCCATCGTTTTCCATGCTTTTTCGCTGATTTTTACATCGTCTTCTAAACTAGCTCTACCATCCTTGATTAACTGGAAAACTACGTAGGCTGTCATTAATTTAGTCAAGCTGGCCGGCGCATGTTTTTCATGAGGTTTATTTGAGGCTATAACAGCACCTGAGTTGTAGTCAAGTACAACATATGAAGTTGCATTAATAGAGGGTTGTTTTGGGGTTATAAAAATCGCCGCTTGAAGATTAAGAGAGGCAACGCCAATTGCGACAATAATCAAGGCTGATAATTTTTTTGTAAGTGATTGATAATTCATATTTTTTTATTGATTATTTTGATTGAATTGTTGCTTAATTTTTTTTGATAATTGATAGGCGGCCATGGCATATCTATTATCGTGATTATAACGGGTTAATACGTAAAAATTCCAAAAAGTTAGCCAGGTTTCGTCAATTTTTTGTTGCGGTAGGCGAATAAAAGAAAGTTTAGTTTTGTTGGAAATATCTGTATTAATATTTAAACCCTTGTTGCGCCAGTATTCTGCATTTTTTTTAGGTTTATTAGTAGCGCGTTTGGCATGTTTTAAATGAGTATCAGATAGCGAAATAGGTCGAGCAATTTCACCAAAATCGTGCCATTGATGTTTGTCGAGATAATTAGCAATAGAGCCAATAGCATCTATAGGATCTGAAAACAGATCAATTTTACTATCTTGATTAAAATCAACCGCATAGTGGCGATATGAACTAGAAATAAATTGCGGATACCCCATGGCGCCAGCATAGGACCCTTTAATGGCTAATGGTGGCATGGAATTTTCACGCGACATAAGCAAGAAGGATTCTAGTTCTTTTTTGTAAAAATCACGTCGTCGATAATTACCAAATGCACGTTTTGTTAAAGTTTCTAATGTGGGATGCGTGCCTTTTTTATTGCCATAGTTAGTTTCTATACCTAAAATTGCCACAATGACTTCACTAGGAATGTTGTAAGTGGTTTCAGCACGATTCAGAGTATCTAGATTGTCTTGCCAAAACTGTAATCCATCTGCAATACGCTCATCAGTAATAAAAAGCGATTGATATTTATCCCAAGTCATGGTTTTTTTCTTTACAGACTTAGACTTTACCTTGTCATTTTTTTTGACAAAAGTAAGATTGACCTTAGAGAAAATAAACAGCAATTCGTTTTTGTTAAAGTGATGTTGTTGCACCATTTTATTAATGAAGTTTTGCGTCGATTGAAAATGTGTAGCAGGCAGTGTTTTTGCTGAAATAGCTGATGAGGATAACAGCACAGATAACGCTAATATTTTTAACATTTTGATTTTAATGCTTGGAAAGGTAGGCAGGTGATTGGTGTTTACGGATAGACATAATAATACCAAAACTAGCCATTAAAGTAATGAGCGAGGATCCGCCATAACTAATAAGCGGTAATGGCACACCAACAACCGGTAATAAGCCAGATACCATGCCAATATTAACAAAGATATAAGTAAAGAAAGTTAGCGTTAAACTGGCGCCTAACAATTTAGAGAAAGTATCTTCAGACTCAGAAGATATGACAAAACAGCGATAAATGATAATGCCATAAATTGTAAAAAGGAGCAAAACACCTATAAAGCCTAACTCTTCAGCAATAACAGAAAAAATAAAATCAGTAGTGTGTTCAGGTAAAAAATTTAGCTGAGATTGTGAGCCTTGTTCAATACCTTTGCCAAATAAACCACCAGAGCCAATAGCAATTTTAGATTGCAAAATATGATAGCCAGAGCCCAAAGGGTCAGAGCTTGGATCAATGAGTGTTAAGATGCGTTTTTTCTGGTAGGTCATGAGTAGGTAGTTCCAGGCGATATAGCCAGCTACACCTATCAGAGAACTGATCAAACCAAGATTAAACCATTTATTATGCTTTATGATGCGAATGCGAATGCCAGAGAAAAATAACACATAAAAGCCACTTGCACCAATAAGTAATGAAGTGCCTAAATCAGGTTGTTTAGCGATAAGCACAACAATCACAATAATTGAGACAACTGAAATCAGCATTGGCAGGGGGTTTGGTGGTAAGGTTGTTTTGCTTAAAATAGAAGCGATGGCAATTGGCACAATAACCTTCATTAACTCAGAAGGCTGAAAACGCATAAAACCTAAATCGAGCCAGCGTTGAGCGCCGCCACTACTAGAGCCAAATAATAAAACTAAAATAAGTAAGAAAATGCCAAATAACATAAGATAAGGCGAATAACGGTGTAACAGGTAGGGCGGTATTTGTGCAATTACCAACATAGCACTGAAGGCGAGTGACAAGTGTGTAATTTGTTTGTATAGTAAGGTTGTTGAAGCATCAGAAGCGCTATAAAGCACCATTAAGCCAAACACACATATGCCTACTAGTAATAGAAATAACGGCGTATCCATTTTAAAATATTGCCAAAAATGGCGGATTTTACTAAGTAATGCAAGTGTCATAATAGTAGCAGACCGACGCGTCGAGCATCAGTCAACAACAAGTTAAAACTTCGACAAGCAGATTCATTATTCATGCTTTCTACTCCAATGCCCATTTGCTGAATGGCTATTTGTTGTTTTGGATGTAGAAACTGAGTCATCTTGCCTGTACCAATAATGAGTATATCAATATCGTCTTGTGAGCTTAGTGGGAAAAGTGAAGCTTTATCTAGTTGCTCTAAGTCAGTTATTTCAATTTCTGTAGAATGACTGGGGGAAATAAAGCAAGGTGTTTTTAATGTTATATGTGTTAATTTAATTTGGCAATCATCAACAGAAACAATAGAATTTTGCTCGGATTCTTGTTGATTAAATTCCATGCTAGTATTGAAGTTGTTTGAAGGTTTAAAAACACATTATAACCGTGTAAAATTATTCTATTTTTTAAATAACAATAACAATGTCTAATTCTAACAAAACTGATTCATTTTCTGCTGATTTATCAAGTGGCATAGCCGCCTTTGATTCAAAGAACTTTTCGATGGCTTATCAATTATTAGCGCCACTGGCCGCTCAAGGTGATGCAGAATCATTGTGGCGATTAGGCATGATGCAAATGAATGGTTTAGGTATGGTTGAAAACCAGCCTTTGGGCCTGGAAAATTTTATGAAAGCAGCCGTACAAGGTCATGCTTTTGCGCACCATATGATTGGTGTCGCTTATATGACCGGCGAGGGAATAGAGAAGGACATTAATCAAGCAATTAAATGGTTTGAAAAAGGTGCTGAATTTGGCATACCTGGCCCTATGTATACATTAGGTATGCTTTATGAAGATGGCAAAGAAGTTGAAAAAGATATGGAAAAATCACAGTATTGGTATGATAAAGCATCAAAGGTCGATGCGTTGTGAAATCAAGATTCGCCCCTTCTCCAACCGGTTATTTACATATTGGCGGCGCTAGAACAGCACTATTTGCCTGGCTTTGGGCCAAAAAAAAACAAGGCCACTTTATCTTACGTATTGAAGACACTGATCGAGAGCGTTCGACCCAAGCCTCAGTTGATGCAATTTTAGATGGTATGAAATGGTTGGGCCTAGATCATGACGAAGGGCCTTATTATCAAACTGATAGATTTGATCGATACGAAGCCGTGGTTCAGCAGCTTTTAGTAGAAGACAAAGCTTATTATTGTGAATGTTCGCAAGAGCGCCTACAAACCCTACGTGATGAATTAATGGCCAAGGGTGAAAAAGCTAAATATGATGGCCATTGTCAACACAAAAAACTAACCTCCGGTGTGGTTCGCTTTCGCAACCCAAATGAAGGTAACGTGGTATTTTCAGATTTGGTTAAGGGTGAAATTAGCGTTCACAATAAAGAGTTAGATGATTTAATTATTGCACGTAGTGATGGTACACCAACTTATAATTTAACCGTGGTAATCGATGATCATGACATGGAGATTGACTGTGTCATTCGTGGCGACGATCATATCAATAACACCCCTAGACAAATTAATTTATACGAGGCACTTGATTGGGGCTTACCTACTTTTGCGCATCTACCTATGATTTTGGGTGGTGATGGCGCAAGACTTTCAAAACGCCATGGTGCAGTGAGCGTGATGGCCTATCGGGATGCAGGGTTTTTACCTGAAGCACTGCTTAATTACTTGGTGCGTTTAGGCTGGTCACATGGTGATCAAGAGGTGTTTTCTATTGATGAGATGATTCGACTGTTTGAGCTTAAAGATGTCAATAAAGCGCCAGGTAGTTTTAACCAAGATAAGCTTATTTGGTTAAATCAAGAATATATCAAAACAGCCGATATGACTCATTTGATTGAGCAACTTGATTGGCATCTTGATAACCAATCTATTGATGTTAGTAATGGCCCTGATGTTACTAAAGTAATTGATGCGCTACGAGAGCGATCTAAGACTCTAGTAGAAATGGCACAGAGCATGAAAATGTTTTATCAGGATTTTGATCAGTTTGATGAAAAAGCGGCTAATAAGCAATTTAAACCTGCGGCTGGGCCAATCATTAAAGCATTAATCGATCATTATTCTCAGCTAGAAGATTGGTCAAGTGTGGCAATTCACAATATTGTAAAAATAGTGTGTGATGAACAAGACGTAGGCTTTGGTAAAGTTGGCCAACCTTTTAGATTGGCACTCAGCGGCACAGGCAATGCAGGCAGTATTGATGTAGTAGCCGAGCTTGTTGGTAAAGATAGAACTTTGGCCCGTCTTAAAATGGCACTTGATTATATTGCTCAAATAGACAATTAATCAGTTATCATCTAGCTCATGCATTTAGATGATTTTAAAACCAGATATCAAACATTACAAGATTCAGTTGAGGCCGACTTTTTAAAAGATCCTGATTCGGTAGAATCGTTAGTACTTGCTCGTAGTGATGGTGTTGATGCTTTATTAAAAGATATTTGGCAAACATTTAAGATTGGCAGTGAGTTGTGTTTAGTGGCTGTGGGTGGTTTTGGTCGAGGTGAATTACACCTTTACTCTGATATTGATCTGCTAATTTTAATTCCAAATGGCACTCATGGGCAACACCAAGAGAGTGTTTCTAAGCTCTTAACTTTTTTATGGGATGTAGGGTTAGAAGTTGGCCATGCAACTCGTGACATTGATGATTGTATAATTGAAATTAACGATCTAAGCGTGGTGACTAATTTATTAGAATCTCGATTATTGATTGGCAAAAAAACTTTATTCTTAAAAATGAAATCAATGATCAAGTCGAGTAACTGGTCATCTCAGTCATTCTTGGTAGAGAAACAAAAAGAACAGCATAATCGTCATCTTAACTATTCAAACACAGCCTACAATCTAGAGCCCAATTTAAAAGAAAGCCCAGGTGGGTTAAGAGACATTCAAACGATTGCCTGGGTGGCAAAATGGTATTTTGATGTTAATCTTTTATCTGATCTAGTTGATAAGTCTTATTTGAGCGAGCATGAATATGATTTATTAAAGCAAGGGCAGTTATTTTTATGGAAGGTGCGTTTTGCCTTGCACGTAATTGCCAAGCGTCGAGAAGACCGAATTGCTTTTCAATACCAAAGAGAAGCGGCCAATATCTTGGGTTATGTTGATGCGGACTCTATGGCTGTTGAGCAATTTATGAAAGACTATTATCGCACGGTGACTAAGGTGTCTCGTTTAAACGATATTTTGTTACAACTGTTAGAAGATCGAATACTTCACACGCAGAGCCTTAATGAGCGTTTTATTATTAGCTATGGTTATATACGGGCTACCAATATTGATGTTTTTAAGAAATACCCAACTGCTTTTATTGAAATTTTCCTTTTGATTGCGAAACACAATTATGTTCGAGGTATTAATGCTGGCACGCTCAGGCAAATGCAACTTGATCTTGATTTGATTGATGAAGATTATTACAAAAAACGACAAAATAACCGGTTGTTTATCGAATTATTGCAACAAAAACGCGGTGTTAATAAAGCGTTAAAATTAATGAATCGCTACGGTATTTTGGAGCACTATATTCCAGCATTTGGACAGATTACAGGCTTGATGCAATATGATTTGTTCCACACTTATACAGTGGACCAACATACATTATTCGTGATTCGTAATTTAAGGCGATTTTTTGTACCTAAATTTTCCAAAGAGTTTGAATTATGTAGTGAAATTGCTCAAGGCGTTGACAAGCCAGAGTTGTTATTTCTAGCAGGGTTATTTCATGATATTGCCAAAGGTCGTGGTGGCGATCACGCTAGTTTAGGCGCACAAGATGCCCAGATATTTTGTAAACACCATCAGTTAAGGCCAAGTGATATAGTGCTTGTGTCTGGTTTGGTTGAGCATCATTTGCTAATGTCGCAAACAGCACAAAAACAAGATTTAGAAGATTTTAAAGTAATCGATCAATTCTCCAAAGCAGTTGGTTCAGTACGGTTTCTCGAATTACTATATTTATTAACAGTGGCAGATATTCGCGCCACCAAAGCCGACCTATGGAACAATTGGAAAGATTCGCTTTTAAGAAAATTGTTTTACAAAACCAAAGAACATCTGTTGAGTGGAACACCTAAGCCATTAAGCGTAGCCAAGCAGATTGAGAAAATTAAACATTCAGTGTTAAGTGAAATTGAACAACAAGGCTACCATATGGAGCAAGTTGAGCAGATATTTTCAACCTTACCTAAGGATTACTTCTTGCGCTACGAAGTAGAGGATATTTTGTGGCATTTATGGCTGGTGATGAAACCAACAGACAAAAATATCAGAGTAGTGTCGCGTTTATCTGAGCATAATGTGGTGGATATTTTTGTCTATGGCGACGATTCAAAAGGCCTATTTTTTAAACTGGTCAGCGTTATTGAAAAGTTAGGCTTAGACATTGTTGATGCAAAAATCTTAACCTCAAAAGACAACAAGGCTTATAACACCATTAGTGTTTTACAAGATGATATTCTCAAACAAATCAATATTAGTCAAGAAGTAGAAGATGGGCTTAGTCAAAAAACGCTAAGTGTCAAGGAAGCAGGTAATAAATTAACACATCGTCATTTTGATCATAAAATGAAAATTAGCTTCACGCGTAATAAAAAGTGGAATTTGACTCAATTAGAGATTAATGTGATTGATAAGCAAGGATTGTTATCTAATGTTGCTTATATTTTTCATCAGCTTAATATTCATTTAGTTAATGCTAGAATTACTACTATGGGTGAGCGTGTAGAGGATATTTTCTTTATTAGTAATGACAAGCAGCAGCCTCTAAGTGCAGTAGAAGAAAAACGATTAAAGCAAGCGCTTGAAGAAAAATTGTAAAATAACGGCACAAAGGTTAAATTAACGATATAATTTGCCTAACAACAGCTCTTCTGCTGTGATTATTCCTTTCAGATAAACATTACACAAATATATGAACGACAAAATTAAAGTAGTAACGGATAGCTCATTTGAAGCAGACGTTATCAATTCATCACAAGTAGTTTTAGTAGATTTTTGGGCACCTTGGTGTGGCCCTTGTAAGGCATTAGCGCCTGTATTAGACGAAATCGCTGATGAATATGATGGCAAGATTGTTATCGCTAAAATTAATGTAGATGAGAACGATCAAACACCACCAAAATATGGCGTTCGCGGTATCCCAACCATGTTGATTATTAAAGACGGTGCAGTCGAGGCAACTAAGATGGGTGCTTTAAGTAAAGCTGAATTAAGCGCCTTTATTGACGCAAGTATTTAAAAAATACAATTGATTTGTCTAGATAGTGAATCATTTTTATAACAAACTTAACATTTTTAATTTAAAAAAAACTATATTTCACTAAGCGTATTCATGCCAATCATTCTGATTGGCATTTCCACTTATCTATCGGACAATTCATGAAACTATCAGAACTAAAAAAATCATCCCCAGAGGAATTACTAGAATTAGCGCAATCTTTAGGTGCTGAAAATATTTCTCGTGCTAAAAAACAAACCCTTATTTTTATTATTCTCAAAGCTAAGGCGTCCAATAACGAAGAGGTAATCGGTGATGGCACACTTGATATATTACAAGATGGTTATGGTTTCTTAAGATCAAGTGATGATTCTTACACCTCAGGTGCTGATGATATTTATATTTCTCCCAATCAAATTAAACGTTTTAATTTATCAACAGGTGATTTGGTTGCTGGCAAGATTCGCGCCCCTAAAAAAGGTGAAAAATATTTTGCATTGGTCCAGGTGTCTGAAGTTAATGGTGAAAATCCAGAAAATGTTAGAAACAGAGTTCCTTTTGCGTCGTTGACACCTATTCATCCAGATGAACGTCTTACTTTAGAAATCGGCAATGGCGGTACTGAAGATATTACCGCTCGAGTGATTGACCTTGTTTCACCATTTGGTAAAGGTCAAAGGGGTTTGTTGGTAGCGCCACCTAAAGCCGGTAAAACCATGATCATGCAAAACATTGCCACTTCAATTTCTCGTAATCATCCAGAGTGTGAGCTTATTGTATTATTGATTGATGAGCGTCCTGAGGAGGTAACAGAAATGGCCCGCACTGTACGTGGTGAAGTTATTGCCTCAACTTTTGATGAATCAGCAAAGCGCCATGTTCAAGTGGCAGAAATGGTGATTCAAAAAGCCAAGCGACGTGCAGAACAAGGTAAAGATGTTATCATTTTGTTAGACTCGATTACACGTTTGGCGCGTGCTTATAATACGATTGCCCCATCATCCGGCAAGGTATTAACAGGCGGTGTTGATGCAAACGCCTTACAACGTCCTAAGCGTTTCTTTGGTGCGGCTAGAAATATTGAAAATGGCGGTAGTGTTACTATTATTGCAACAGCGTTGGTTGATACGGGTTCAAAAATGGATGAGGTGATTTATCAAGAGTTTAAAGGAACCGGTAATATGGAACTGCATCTTGAGCGCCGTTTAAGTGAAAAGCGAATTTTCCCAGCGATTAATATTAATGCTTCTGGCACTCGCCGTGAAGAGTTGATTACCGATGAAAAAGAGCTACAAAAGATGTGGATTTTGAGAAAAATCCTACACCCAATGGATACAGTGGAGGCGGCGGAATTCCTAATTGATCGCTTGAAACTCACTAAAACTAATGATGAATTTTTCTCATCAATGTCACAGAAGAAATAACACAATTCCTCTTTCTTGGCTTATACTGAAGCAATGAAATTTTCATCGATCTTCAAGCCTAATAGTACACTTCTTGCTAAATACTTGATGCGCAATGTATTGGTGTTGTTGGCGGCAGTATTCATTGTGATTAGTTTGGTTGTGTTTGGCAATCAATTGGTTTTAGTGATTAAAGAAAGTCTTAAGCAAGGTATCCCAGTGGTAGATTTACTACCATTAATCGGTTTCAAGATGATTAGAGACGTGCCTTTGATCTTGTCATTGTCTTTATTTTTGGCAATTATTCTATCTATTAGTGCCCTACATAAAAGCTCTGAAGCAATTGTGATGAACTCCCTGGGGCTGGGTGATAAACATTTTATGGGCTTTATAAAACCAATTGTATTTTCCCTTTTTGTGTTTATTTTATTCTTAACTACCGTTGCAGTGCCTTGGTCTAAGCATCAAAGAAGTATGATTATGGATCGGACTGAAAATGCTTCAGAGTTTTCATTTATTAAGCAAGGCGAATTTCAAGAGTTTAAAAATGGAGAAATTGTTTTCTATGCCTCTAAGGTAAGCGCAAGTGAGAAAGGCAATGATCAATATATGGAAGATATTTTTATATACAGATCTACAGGGCCTGAGACTATTATTACCCTAGCTAAACAGGCTCAAAAGTACACTGATTCTATCACTAAAAGTGTTTATTTACGATTGAAAGATGGTACGCGTTATCATGGACTTCCTGGAGATGCGAATAAAAAAATATTAAAGTTTGGCTTGTATGATTTACAGATTATCGATGGCGAGGTAGAAGAATCTATTGTTAGTAATATTAAAACAGAAGGAAAAAATACCATTGATTTATTCTATTCTGATGATCTTAAAGAAGCGGCTGAATTGCAGTGGCGTTTTTCGCAACCAATTAGTATATTGCTATTATCTGCTTTAGGTGTCTTGCTTGGCAAAGCATCCCCTAGAGGCGGTAAGAATTTAGGTATGCTGATTGGCGTAGTTGTCTTTATTTTATATTACAATGCATTATTGATTGCCAAAACTACCTTGGAGCAAGGTGGTTCGATTCCAATTGTTGGATTGTGGTGGGTGCATGCATTATTATTACTATTTATTTTTATTTTCTATTCCTATAGACATGGGAAATTTTCTCATTATCTTGCTAAAATAGCCAGGTAATTTTCAAAGGATAAAGCCAATGCCAACTAAGCCCAGTAAAGAATTAGAAGTTTTTGATAACCCTAACGATGAACGTGATTATGTTATTCAGATTGATATGCCTGAATTTACTTGCTTGTGTCCAAAAACAGGACAACCTGATTTTGCTACACTACATTTGGAATATATTGCTGATAAGGCTTGTGTTGAGCTTAAATCTTTAAAAATGTATATTTGGTCATTCCGTGATGAAGGTGCTTTTCATGAAGCGGTTACAAATCAAATCCTTCAAGATTTAGTTGCAGCAACCAGTCCTAGATTTATGCGCTTAAAAGCAATTTTCAATGTGCGTGGCGGCGTGTATACAACAATTATTGCTGAGCATCAGCAAGATGGCTGGACTCCTAAGCCGGTTGTTAATTTACAACACCTGTAAACAGAAAAAGAAAGCATGAAGCCTATTCGTCAAAGTATTAAGTTTGACAAAAAATTTCTAGATAAAGACGCGTTAAAAGTCGTTAACACTATACATAAAGCGGGCTTTGAGGTTTATCTTGTAGGTGGCTGTGTTAGGGACTTGTTGCTCGGTTTAGAGCCGAAGGATTTTGATGTAGCAACAAATGCTAAACCCGAGCAAGTACATAAATTGTTTAAGCGTTCACGTTTAATAGGGCGACGATTTCGCTTAGTGCACGTCATGTTTTCTGCGCGTAAATTTATTGAAGTGGCTACTTTTCGATCTGGCCAGGTACAAACAGCCAAAAGTGGTGTTATCGTCTGTGACAATTGCTATGGCAGCCTTGAAGATGATGTAGTGCGTAGAGATTTCAATATCAATGCCTTATATTATGATATTAAAAAACATGAAGTCATTGATTATGTTGGTGGCTTAAAAGACCTTGAAAATAGAGAAATCCATATCATTGGTGAAGCCAAACAGCGTTTTTCAGAAGACCCTGTGCGTATGATCAGAGCTGTTCGTTTTTCAGAAAAACTCGGTGCAAATCTGAGTGATGAAATCAAATCGTGTATTTTAGATCAAGCCTCACTACTTAGTAATATCTCTCCAGCGCGTTTGTACGAAGAATGTATTAAATTATTCCATAACGAGTATTCATTTAAGGTTTACGAGCAACTTGAAAAGTATGGTTTATTAAAACATTTGTTTAAACAAGCTCATAAAAATGATTTTATTAAAAAAGCATTGCTTAATACTTCTGAGCGTATTAAGAAAAATAAACCTGTTACGCCTGCCTTTTTGTTTGCTGTCTTTTTATGGCAAGCACAAAATGAACGTTATATTCTAATTAAGAAAAAACAGCGTTCGTTTTATTTGGCAATGACTCAAGCCTCTGAAGAGGTGATCATTAACCAAATAAAACAAGTTTCATTGCCTAAATGGCTTACTGCTAGAATCAAAGATATTTGGATAATGCAATCAAGGCTGGAAAAAATGCATCCTAAAAAAGTAGATGATCTATTACAAAATCCGAGATTTAGAATGGCCTATGATTTCTTGTTGTTGCGATCACAAAGCATTAATCCAGAGCTCAAAGAAACTGCTAAGTTCTGGACTAAGGCACAGCAATGAAGTCGGTTTTAATTACAGGCTGTTCTAGTGGGATCGGCCTGTGTTTGGCACAAGGTTTAAAACGAAAAGGCTACCAAGTATTTGCCACTGCTAGAAATCTCAAAGATGTGGAGCAATTAAAACAACAAGGTTTTATTGCTTTTGCATTAGATTTATCATCATCTAAGTCTATTAATGCCGCAATAAACGCTGTTTTTGAGAAAACTAATGATTTGTATGGGTTAATCCATAATGGTGCCTATGGACAAGTAGGCGCTTTAGAAGATATTTCTCGTCAAGCGCTAGAGGCTCAGTTTCAAACCAATGTATTTGGTTGGCATGAATTAACAAATTTGGTCTTGCCAAAAATGAAACAAAATAATGAAGGTAGAATTATTTACTTAAGCTCTGTCTTGGGTTTTGTAGCAATGCCATTTAGAGGTTCTTATAATGCTTCTAAATTTGCCATAGAGGGGTTAGTTGATACGCTACGATTGGAATTAGCGAATACCAATGTTCAACTATCCTTAATTCAGCCAGGGCCTATTGAGTCTAAATTTAGAATTAATGCTTATAAGGCATTTATGAAATATGTAGATATGGAACATAGCGATTACCAGTCAAATTATGAGAAAATGATTATGCGTTTGCAGTCTGATGATCTAGCAGATTTTACTCTGCCAGCCACTTCAGTGTTAAAGTCTACAGAGCATGCTTTAAGTGCTAAACGCGCCAAAATACATTATCGTGTGACCTTTCCAACCAAATTATTTGCCATATTAATAAGGTTGTTGCCAGCACGGTTAATGGATAAAATACTGAATAAAGCCGGTGGTGGTGGAGAAAGATAATTATGACAAAAAAATTTGATTTTAATAAAGGTTTGTTAGAGCTGGAAAGTATTGTAAAGACTATGGAATCTGGTGATTTGAGCTTAGAAGATTCGTTGAAATATTTTGAGCAGGGGGTGCAATTAACACGTCAATGTCAATCAGCACTCAGTGAAGCTGAGCAGAAAATTGCTCTTTTGAGTTCCGATGATAATTATCAAACTCAGAAACCACTAAACGAACTTTAAAGACAATTTTATGAATCATACGCACTACGTTCAGCGCGTAAATCAGCACTTAGATCGATATTTAACCAAGCAAGGCAGTTTGGATGAAGCAATGCGCTATAGCGTGTTATCTGTTGGTAAACGTTTTAGGCCTATTTTAACTTATACTGTGGCTAATATTTTTGGCACAGATCTTAATCTAGCGGATTCTAGCGCTTGTTCAGTCGAGCTAATTCACGCCTATTCTTTGATTCATGATGACTTGCCCGCCATGGATGATGATGATATACGTCACAACCAACCAGCTTGTCATAAACAATTTGGTGAAGCACAAGCTATATTGGCTGGTGATGGTTTACAGGCGTTGGCTTTTGAAGTATTGGTTAATGACAACTCTTTGCCAGAGAAAACAAGAATTACTTTATTGCAGTCATTGACACATGCAGCATTCAAAATGGCGGAAGGGCAATCTATTGATTTGTCTGTTGTTAAAAAGTCAATTGATATAAATACTTTAAAAGATATGCATCAGAAAAAAACAGGCGCATTACTCAGTTGTTCGGTTAATTTAGGTGCGCTTATTTCAGATCAGTGCCGTATAGAAGATAGACAAATATTAGATCAATTTTCTAAAGACATTGGTTTAGCTTATCAAATTCAAGACGATGTTTTAGATGTGATAACACCTGAATCTAAACTTGGAAAAAAACAAAACTCTGATGTGGATAAAAATAAACCGACCTACCCACTATTGTTAGGCTTGGATAATTCTAAAATTGAATATGAAAACCTGTATGAAAGGGCGATTAGCGCTTTGAGTGATCTTAGTGTTGATGCGGTACAACTGCGGAAATTGACCCAGCAGTTACAAAGTAGATCGTTTTAAAATCTTACTAAAACACTACCCCAGCTAAAGCCACCACCAATGCCCTCGAATAATAGACTTTGACCTTTTTTAATACGACCATCTCGGACCGCCGCATCTAATGCTAGTGGAATAGAGGCGGCAGAGGTGTTACCGTGTTTTTCTAAGGTGACCACGACTTTGTCCATTGGGGTTTTGATGCGTTTAGCAACAGCAGAAATAATACGAATATTGGCTTGATGAGGCACCATCCAGTCAAGTTCGTCTGAATCCATATTGCACTCTTTTAGAGTCTCTTCAGCTAAAGAGGATAAGCGACTAACAGCAATCTTAAAGACCTCGTTACCCGCCATTTCGATAAAGCCAGTTTCGTTGATGTAATTATTACTTACTTGTAATGAAGATAAGTAGCTACCATCACTAAAGAGTTTTGAGTGCAAAATTCCAGTTTCTTCGCTGCCACTGAGTACAACAGCGCCAGCGCCATCACCAAAAAGAATAGCAGTTGAACGGTCGTTCCAATTCACAATTCGAGATAAGGTTTCACTGCCAACGACGAGCACTTTATTGGCTGCACCCGTTTTAATATATTGCTCAGCAGTTGTTAAAGCAAAGACAAACCCCGCACAAACAGATTGTAAGTCAAAAGCAGGGCATGACGCGCCAATTTTGGTTTGCAGCATGGTTGCTGTTGCTGGAAAAATTTTATCTGGTGTGGTGGTAGCAAGAATAATTAAATCTAATTCGCTAGCGTCAATACCAGCCATTTCAAGTGCATTATTTGCTGCAATGACAGCTAAATCACAGGTAGATTCATCAGTAACAACGCGTCTTTCTTTAATGCCTGTTCGACTAGTAATCCATTCATCAGAAGTGTCAATTTTTTTAGCCAAGTCATCATTCGTAATCACCTTTGGTGGCAAGTATGAGCCAGTTCCAATAATTCTTGCAAATTTACTCATTAATTCTTACCTTGTTGATTTTCTAACTCTAATGATACTTGAGTGGCAATCTTTTCTGTAATTTTAGCATTAGCTTCTAAGTAAGCTTCTTTAATTGCTTGAAAGAATGAATCAGCATTGGCACCACCATGACTTTTAACCACAACACCACGAAGACCTAGTAAGCTAGCGCCATTGTACTTCCCAGGGTCTAAGCTGGATTTAAAATCTTTCAAAACAGGACTAGCAATAAGTGCAACAATTTTAGTAAAGATATTTTTGGTAAATGCTTGCTTTAAATAATGCCCCATCATTGCTGCAACACCTTCAGATGCTTTGAGTGCAATATTGCCTTCGAAGCCATCACAAACCACTAAATCAACACTACCTTTGTAGATGTCATCGCCTTCCACAAAACCAACATAATTTAAGTTAGATGCTTTAAGGAGATCTGCTGTTTTTTTAATATTGTCATTGCCCTTCATTTCTTCTTCGCCAATATTTAGTAAGCCTACACTAGGCGCGGTAATATTTTCAGTGTATTTAACAGCGATAGAGCCCATCACGGCAAATTCAACCAGAGCTTCTGGTTTAGAATCTACATTTGCTCCCAAATCTAACATGTGGGTATGGCCGGTCATGGTTGGCATACGACCCATGATAGCAGGGCGGTCAATACCTTTAATGGTTTTTAATACAAAGCGTGAGATAGCCATTAGTGCGCCAGTATTACCAGCACTAACGCAAGCATCAACAGTCTCGTTTTTAACTAAATTAATAGCAACACGCATTGATGAATCTTTCTTTTTACGTAGTGCTATTGAAGGAGATTCATTCATTGCAATTACTTCACTGGCATGAGTAATGTCAAATCGATTAGACAGTTGTTGGCTAGATAAGTTTTTATCGAGCTCTACTTGAATTGCAGATTCATCACCTACAAAATAAAGGTGTAAATCTTGAAATGTACCCAAGGCTTTAAGACCAGCTGTAATAGTAGCTGGTATCCCATGATCTCCCCCTGAGGCATCAATTGATACCTTGATCGTCATTGAGAATTAAGCTTCTGCTTCTACTTCTTGAATATCTTGGATTTTGTTGATAACTTTCTTTCCACGGTAATAACCATCAGCAGTTACATGGTGACGTAAATGAGTCTCACCTGTTTCTTGATCTTCAGATAGTGCTGGGCTAGTTAGTGCGTTATGTGAACGACGCATACCTCTTTTTGAAGGGGTTTTTCTACTTTTTTGTACAGCCATTTTTTTACTCCTTAGTTGAGTTTTTTAATTGTTTCAATACTGCAAAAGGGTTTTCACGCTTTTGCTCTTTTATTGGTGTTGTGTCTTTATACGATGCACACTCATGCTCATGCATAGGGCTCATCGGAATAACTATTAACACTTCATCCGTTATAAATTCAATACTCGAAAATTCTTCATCAGCATTTTCGATTGTTTCAAAGCCAGGATCTAGCTCCTCACTTTGTTGTTCATTTTGCACAAAGGCAAGTTGAAATTTTGGCTGTAAATGAATACTAACTTCATCTAAACAGCGTTGGCAGGTGAGCGCCACATTTAGTTCAACTTTACCAGAAATACAAGGAATTCTGCCATTCTCAATGCTAAAGCTAAGCTCGACATTAACTGGCGCATCTTGGTTGCTTACTAATTCGCTAATTCTAGGAAAATCTTTCACTTGATAAGTCTGTGAAAAGATCAATGCTTTAGAGGCGAATTTAAAAAGCTTTATTTGCTCAGGTATTCCTTGTTTCATCAATACTTCAAAAACTTGACAATTTTACCAAAAAATCAAACTTTTAGGGATTAAGTTTGATTAATGTAGATGCGTTATAAATTACGCTGTCTGCTAGCTTCAAATAGAGCAATACCTGTGGCAACAGAAACATTCAAACTCTCGACATTGCCTTGCATTGGGATCATGGCTAATTGGTCGCAAGATTTTTTAGTTAATGTGCGTAAGCCTGAACCTTCAGCGCCCATAATGATTGCGCTTGACGTAGTAAGATCAATTTGATAGAGAGAATGGTCGGTTGCCCCATCTAATCCAATCACCCAAATATTATGATCCTGTAATGCTTTGATCGTACGTGACAAATTAGTGACAGAGAAAATTTTAAGTTGATTTAGTGCGCCTGCTGAGGTCTTATGCACCAATGCGTTTATTGGTGCGGAGCCATCTTTGTTAATAACGACACAGTCTACACCGGCAGCATTAGCACTTCGCAGGCAGGCACCTAGATTTCTTGGATCTTGAATAGAGTCTAATATTAATATTAAGCTGTTGTTGTTAAGTTTCTCAACATGATTGATTAAGCCGTCTAAATTAGGAAGAGTTGGTAACAATATCTCAGCAGCAATACCTTGGTGTGTCTGGTTATTAGTAAGCTTATCAAGCTTCTGCTTGTTAGCTTGCTGTGTATTAATGCCTAGGCGGTTAAGTTGTGTTGTAAGAGTGTTAAGACGTTTATCGTTACGGTTGTCCAGGGTAAATACTTTAAGTAAGCACTCAGGGTTGGCGTCTAATTGTGCCTGTATAGCATGGAATCCAAAAATAATAATTGATTTAGACATGGGTGGTGCATTTATAGTTTATGGTCATAGATCTCTATGTAAGCGTCTTTTTTTAAACTTTTTACCCAATTTTTGAAATAAGCATTTTGTTTTGCCTTAATAAGTTTTTCTTTAATAATTCTAATACGAACACTAATCTTTCTTGTATCAATAATCTTGATAATTCTCCAACCGTTTCCCACTTTAAAAGGTTTAGATACAACACCTTTTTTAAGCTTGTCGACCTCTCTTTTGAATGCAACTGGAAGCTTATCTATCGTTAGCCAGCTAGACTTGCCACCATCTTTGTATGAAGGGTCTTGAGAATGTAATTTAGCCAAATCTGAAAAAGAGGCGCCCTTATTGATTTTGGCACTTAGATCGATTAAAAATTGTTTAATTAGTGTGTCTTTAGATTGTAATGGTGAATTAGTTCGATCAATTGAGCTGATCGCTATTTGTGCAATTTTAACTTGTTCTTTTAAAGCATTTGAATTTGAATCAGTTGGGGTTTTGGAAAGTTCGGCCTCAATTTCACTTGCTGTTAAATATGTGTCTGCTTTTTTTGAAATCAATTGTTTAAGACCGATTAATGATAATTGATTAGTAATATCTTCAACAATTTCATCAAATTGATTTAAAGATTGTAATTGGGCAAGTGTTAGCTTATTTTTTGAGGCAATATCATTGAGAGAATTATTAAGTGAGGCAGTTGTTGGTTCAATGCCGATTTTTTTAATTTCTTGTAGTTGTAATGTTAAATCGATCTGATGATTAACCAGCTGCATTTTATATTCTTTAGTTGAATCAGGCTTAATATTCTTGCTAATAGTGTCAAAGGTGATTAGGTCATCATTGACAATGGCGATAATACTATTAGGCGCTGCTAGGGCGTTTAAAGATAAGCTAAGCGATAACGTTAATAAATACTTTATTTGTTTAGTCATCAAGATTGGCTAAATAGTTGGGAATGTTTTTTTCTAAACGTCTGGCAAGTTCTGGCGTGCTTGAGGCTAAGCCTTTAAGTACTAATTCAAATTTAGTAACATGGTCATAATCATTACCACTTAAATGTTTCTTAAAATGCGCTAAACGTACTGCCCAACAACAAGATTCATAGGCAATACCAGTTGTTTCTTTATTGGTAATTGAGTCGGTTAATGAGCGATTAATGCCTGCAAAAACATGTATGTTGTTAAAGACTGGATAAGCGCCGTAAAGTTCAACCGATTTATTGCCTTGATCATCATGGTGCGCAAGAGTTAAGAACTTTCTAGGATTAAGTAGGTAAGTGATCGCGCTATCACGTTTGTCAAGCTTGCTGGTTTCTGGGTTGTACTGAAATGCATTATTAAATGTGTAATCATTAAGTGTGAAATTAGCAGAGGCGAAGATGTCTGAGTATTTTTTTCGATTTACTAAGTCTCCATTAATATCAAAACCTTGATTGTCAGAAAAGAAAGCCTGAGCTGCTTTTAAGTTAAGATAGGTTTCACCTGTCTCTTCGTCAATAAAGTCTGATTCGAAGCCAATAGTAATATCATTAGCGTTATTGATTCGGTCGATTCCAGTGAATTTCTGGCCAGAAAAGAGGCTTTCATACGAGTCAGACTTTGCTTCTGAATCAAAAATTGGTAAATTGCTTTGATCTTTTGTAGGTGTGTAATTATAAGCCAGCCTTGGGGTGAGTGTTTGAATTACATCTCTATCAAATAACCGAGTCTCTCTTTCTAAGAAATATTTGTAGTCAAGGCTAAATCGAGCGATGCTACGCTCTTGATCATCAACATCATCCATTGAATAATTAGTATTGGAGATGTTTAAGCTTGGTGTTAATGCGTAGGCATTATTATCAATAGTCCTTGCAAAGTTCATTTGAGCATGGGTGCGAACACCTGTTTTGTTCGTGGTGGTATTGGAGTTCTTATGTGCAAATTTAGTACTTACGACTGATAGATTGACGTTACGTCCACCCAAAGCTTCAATATCTTTAGAAATTGAAATTTCCGGCGCACGTGTATAAGTCTCTTCACCGTTGTTAATCAGTTGTTTGTTTTCGGAAAATAATGAAAAGCGAAGGTTTCTTTTTTCATCGTCATATATCAAATTAACATGAGAGTCGAGCGAGGTTACAGATGTATTGTTATGCACAATCTGATTGAAATATTCTCTATCTGACACCCTGTTAGTGGCAATATTAAGGCTAGCTCTTTTATTCAGCGCCAAATCTAACTTAGAATTTAACAACCAACGATCTTTGTTGGTAATATTATCTTTGTATAAATAATGACCGTCAATCTCAAAACGACCGCCATCCCAATTTTCACCATTTGCAATCAATTGACGATATTTTCCTTCTAGCGCACTACCTCGACTTGATAATTGATTAAGTGTAAGCAAAAAATCACGATCGGGGGCGATATTAAAATAATAAGGAATTCTAGCCTGGTAGTTACTATTAGAACTTGAGTTTGAGTCGTTATAAGTACCAAAAGTTGGTGCTAAAAATCCTGAACCTCGACCCTCTAACACCCAGGTGTGATGAGGAGAATAGAAAATAGGTATACCAAAGAACTCAACAGTAACATCTTTGGCAACACCTTGGTTGGCAGAGGTATTTAGAGTGATCTTGTCAGCTTTCATGCGCCAATCTGTATTTCCCAATGGGCATAGACTATAAGTTGAAGAATCAAACACTTGCTCGATACCATTATTGGTGATCTTTTGTGCTTCGCCGTTAATTTTTGACTCTGGATAGTGAAACTTAATTTGATCTAAAGTTGTATAAGTAGTGTCATCTTTTTTCTGTACAAAGGCTGTATCGGCAACCATCATCAAATCTCTATCTTGGAATTTAACATTACCAGTTGCACTTGAAGTTTTGCTAGATTTTTGAATATTGATTCGATCAGCGGCAAGATAATATTTGCTAGAATTAAGGGATACGTTGCCCGTTAGCAAATAATGATCTTTTTTAGTGATTTCACTTCGATCTGCAACAACATTTAAACTTTCATCAGTAGAAAGCTCTTGTTTTGGAAAGAGCAAGTTGTTGTCTTGTTGACAACTAAGAACAACGCCTTGAGCGTAGATTGAACCTGATAATAAAACAATCGTAGAAAGAGCTAATTGCTTTTTCATTGCATAACTTCCCGCATCTAATAAATGCGATTATTTTAACACTATATATTTTATTATATAGTGGCATATATTGTTTTATAACAAAGGAAAAGTATTAGATTTAAAACTAGTAATTCAGCTGTGTATTAGTTTCCTTAATAGGGAATAGTTTGGGTAAAATAACTCAGGTTTTATACTATATGGAAGCAATAAATGGCTTGGAACGATAACAATAATCAAAATCCATGGGGTGGGAATGGTCAAACGCCACCGGAGTTAGATGAAGTAATTAAAGATTTTAAAAATAAATTTGGCGGTATCTTCGGTGGCAAGCCATCTTCAAATTCTAATACACCAAACTTACCTTCAGCAGGCGGCGTTAAATATATTTTCATCTTAGCCTTATTAGTATGGCTTTTATCAGGTATCTATATTATTGATCCTGCTGAAAAAGGTGTGGTACTCCGTTTTGGCGCCTTTCAAGAGGAAACTGGCCAAGGACCGCATTGGCATTTACCATATCCGATTGAAACTTTAAATCGAATTAATGTTGAGCAAATTAGAACTGCTCAAATTGGTTATCGTGATGCTGTCAGTAATCGTCGTGGTGGCAATGTGTCATCTGAGTCGCTAATGTTAACCAAAGACGAAAACATGATTGATGCCAAATTCGCAGTACAGTACAAAATCAACGATGTGCAAGCATACTTATTCAATGTAGCCAACCCTGATATGACACTCCGCCACGTGGTGGAAAGCGCAATTCGTCAGGTTGTAGGTAAAAATACTATGGACTACGTTTTAACAGAAGGTCGTGTGGCAATTGCAGATGATATTAAAGAGAAATCTCAAGAGTTGCTGGTTACTTACCAAACAGGTTTGCAAATTACTACAGTTAATATGCAAGATGCGCAACCGCCAGAGCAGGTGCAAGCATCATTTAGTGATGCGGTAAAAGCGCGTGAAGATAAACAGCGTTTGATCAATGAAGCACAAACTTATGCTAATGACATTTTGCCGAAATCACGTGGTAAGGCGGCGCGTATGCTTGAAGAAGCTAAAGCATATAAGTCAGAAGTTGTTTCTAAGTCCGAAGGTGAGGCAGCGCGTTTTGAGCAAATTTTAACGGAATATGAAAAAGCACCAGTGGTAACGAGAGAGCGTTTGTATCGTGAAACCATGGAAGGTGTGTTGTCTAATACTAGCAAAGTAGTGGTTGATTCAAAAGCCAACAGTATGATGTACCTTCCAATTGACAAATTAATCGATGCTAAAAAAACACGTACTGAAGTGATTATTCAAGAAGCACAATCGGGCCAATCTGGCCAAAGTGGCGGTGTTAGAAATGTTTTCCGTAATAGAGAGGTTAGATAATGCAAAAAATATTTATAGTCATTGTTGCAGCTTTATTCTTGGTATTGAGCTCGGCGCTATACACAGTTGACGAGACCCAAACAGCCATCAAACTACGCTTAGGTGAAATTGTGACGGTTGAAGACAAGCCAGGTTTGAAATTTAAAATGCCGTTTGTGAATAACGTAGTCAAGTTTGACAATCGTATCCAAACACTCGATGCTCCAGCAGAGCGTTTCTTAACGGGTGAGAAGAAAAACGTAATCGTGGATTCATACGTCAAATGGCGTATTGTTGATGCTGAGCAGTTTTATATATCAACGGGTGGCAATATAGCCAGAACCAATAATCGATTGGCACAGATTATTAAAACTGGTCTTAAGAGTGAATTCTCTAAGCGCACCATTGCAGATGTAGTCTCAGGAGAGCGGAGCGAGATTATGTCCAACATTCTTGAGCTTGCTAATAAAGACATTGGTGAATTTGGTATTAAAATCATTGATGTACGTATTAAGCGTATTGATTTATCTCAAGAAGTGTCAAATTCAGTCTATCGTCGTATGCAGGCAGAGCGTCATAGAGTTGCAAAGGATTTTAGATCAAAGGGTGCTGAAGAAGCTGAGATCATTAGAGCGGCAGCTGATAAAGAACGTACTATTATCTTAGCAAATGCTTATCGTGATTCTGAGAAGATTCGAGGTGAGGGTGATGCGGTTTCTGCTAATAACTATGCACAAGCCTACAATCAAAATGTAGACTTTTATTCGTTTTATCGTTCATTAGAGTCGTATAAAAAATCGTTTAGTCAACAGAATGATATTATGGTGTTAAATCCAAATACGGAGTTTTTCCGTCACTTTAACCCAGAAGTTAAATAGATTAAATATAATTGATATGAGTACTTGGCAATTACCTGAAGGCATTGACGAACTGACCGGTACAGAGGCGTTAGCGTTTGAATCGGTGCGTCGCCAACTTTTAGATTTATATACAGAAAAAGGCTTTGGTTTAGTAATTCCACCGATGGTTGAATATATTGAATCTTTGTTGTTAACCTCAGATTCAGTTGATGAAAAAACCTTTAAATTTCTAGATGCTGCTAGCGGTAAGATGCTTGGTGTGCATGCTGATATCACCCCACAAATTGCTCGTATTGATGCAAAGCGTGACAGTGATCAGGTTGAGAAGTATTGTTATGTAAATACTATCTTACAAACTAAAGCCGATGATTTTTATGCCTCTCGTTCGCCAATTCAGGCAGGCGCTGAGCTGTATGGCTCAGCCAAAATTTCAGCAGATGTTGAGGTAATTGAGCTAATGCTTGAAAGCTTAAACTTATTATCAATTGACTCAATTGTGCTTAGCTTGGGCAATGTGGCAATTTTCAATAATTTAATCGAGCAAGAAAATTTAACAAACGATCAAGTTAATAATTTAAGGCAAATTTTTGCTAGACGCTCAACACCAGATTTGACTGAATTTTTAAATAAAACCACATTAAATAATTCAAACAAGTTTAGTGAGTTGATGAAGCTCGAAGGCGAGGTAGATATTTTAGATAAGGCTTTAGAGGTTTTTAATGATCTTCCAAGTGCCAAATCAGCTATTGAAGATTTAATTAAAATTAGCGATCAGTTGAAGACAGATAACGTTAAAGTGGTGATTGATCTAGCTGAGTTGAAAGCCTATGAGTATCACACTGGCGTTGTCTTCTCTGCTTATAACGAGCATTATTCAAAAGCTATAGCTCAGGGTGGCCGTTACAATGGCTTGAGCGCTTCATTTGGGCAATCGCGTGCTGCAACCGGTTTTTCGTTTGATTTAAAATTTTTATCTCAAACAAAATAATATAAATTAGTTAGGAATTAGTATGTCAAAAAATGTAGTAATCATTGGTACCCAATGGGGCGACGAAGGTAAAGGAAAAGTTGTTGATTTAATTACCGACAAAGTATCGAGTGTTGTACGTTTTCAAGGCGGACATAATGCCGGTCACACGTTAGTGATTGATGGTCAAAAAACCGTACTTCATCTAATCCCTTCAGGCATTTTACGCGACAATGTAGAGTGCTTAATTGGTCATGGTGTGGTATTGTCAATGTCCGCAATGATTAAAGAATTGGGTGAATTAGACGCTGCAGGTGTTGATGCTAAAGCGCGCTTGAAAATCTCACCGGGCTGCCCATTGATTATGCCGTACCATGTTGCACTTGATAATGCACGTGAAGTTAAACGCGGCAAAGCTGCGATTGGCACAACTGGCAATGGCATAGGTCCTGCTTATGAAGATAAGGTTGCTCGTCGCGGATTGCGCGTGGGTGATCTTTTAGATGAGGCAGCATTTGCTGAAAAGTTAAAAGATGTGATGGAATACCACAATTTTGCACTCACAAATTATTACGGTGTTGATGCAGTAGATTATGAAGCAACATTAACAGAAGCGTTGGAGCAAGCTAAGATTGTAAGACCAATGATTACCGATGTAACAGAGCAAATTCACGAGCATATTAAAAACAATGAAAATGTTTTGTTTGAAGGTGCACAAGGGGCATTACTTGATATTGACCAAGGTACTTACCCATTTGTAACTTCATCAAATACCACTTCAGGTGGCGCAGTCACTGGCTCTGGTGTTGGTGTAACTGATATTGATTATGTTGTTGGCATTGTTAAAGCATACACCACACGTGTTGGTGGCGGACCATTCCCAACAGAGTTAGTTTATGATGTGTCGATCGATGAAGGTAATGAAATTGGCAAAGTATTAGGTACTATTGGTCATGAGTTTGGCGCAACAACAGGCCGTCAGCGTCGTTGTGGTTGGTTAGACATGGTAACATTGAAGCGTTCATTTAATCTAAATGCTGTGACCGGTATTTGTTTGACTAAACTAGATGTATTAGATTCGCTTGATAGTATTAAGATTTGTACTTCATATGAATTAAGCGGTGAGGTTGTCACAACTCCACCATATGATGCTCAAGGCTATGCAGACGCTAAACCAATCTATATTGAAATGCCAGGATGGAATACTTCAACCATTGGCACTTCTTCGTTTGAATCATTACCAATTGAAGCACAAAACTACATTCGCAAGATTGAAGAGCTTTCTGGTTTGCCAGTTGATATCTTATCAACTGGTCCAGATCGTGATGAAACCTTGATTCTTAACCATCCATTTGACGAGGTTTAATGACTGATCCACACCAGAAGAGAGAATCGGAAAAATATGATAACCCGATTCCATCAAGGGAGTATATTCTTGAATTTATTAAAGAAAAACCTTTGAATAAATTTGATCTATACGATTTATTAAAAGTTGACGGCAAACAAAAAAAGCCACTAACTCACCGCTTAAAAGCCATGGTTCGTGATCAGCAACTTAGCTGCGATCGAGAGGGTGTATTTAGTATTTTCAGCGGTAAAAGTGGAATAATGATAGGTACAGTGATTGCCAACCCTAAAGGTTTTGGCTTTATCAAACTAGAGGAAGGAGGTAAGGATTTACGTCTTTCTTCAAAAGAAATGCAGCTGGTCTTTCATGGTGACAAGGTTAAAGCTCGCCTGCTTAATCAACGTGGCGATGCACAAATTGTTAAAGTCATTGAAAGTATTAAAACCGTTGTGGGTCGTTTACACCTAGACCAGGATGATGCTTACGTTGTTGTAGATGATAAACGCATTCGTAACAAGATCAATATTTCTGAAGTGACTGAAGACAACACCGATGAGCAAATCGTTATTGTTGAGATTATAAAATCACCAACATTCAAAAGTCTAGCGGTTGGTAAGATTACCCAAATTTTAGGCAACTATATGGATGAGGGTGTAGAAACTGATTCTGCACTTTATCGTAATGGCATCCCGGTTGATTTTTCAGAGGAAGCGCTAGCACAAACAGCTAAATTACCAACAGTAGTAACCGATGAAGACAAAGAGGGCCGTATCAATATTACTGATATGAAGCTTGTCACTATTGATGGCGAAGATTCACGTGATTTTGATGATGCTGTTTACGCTGAACCAACCAAAAATGGCTGGAAACTAGTTGTAGCTATTGCTGATGTCTCACACTATGTGAAAGAAGGTTCAGATCTTGATAAGGATGCGATTGATCGGGGTAATTCAGTGTATTTCCCACGACGTGTTGTACCCATGTTGCCTGAGGCTTTATCAAATGGATTGTGTTCAATCAATCCAGACGTTGAGCGTTTGTGCATGACTTGTGAGATGAATATTGACTCTGAAGGTAATTTAATTGATTATAAATTCTACCCAGCAGTTATGCTATCCCACGCGCGTTTGACTTATACCAAAGTTAGTCAAATCTTAGAACATCATGACCAGGCATTAACCAATGAATACGCACCGGTGTTAGACAATCTAAATACCTTGTATGATTTATATAAAACACTTAAAGCAGCTAGAACCAAGCGTGGCGTAATGGATTTTGATCGTATTGAGTCACAAATCTTATTTAATGATAATGGGAAGATTGATGATATTGTTGCCCGTTCTCGTAACGATGCGCACAAGCTTATTGAAGAATGCATGCTGATGGCTAACCAAGCCACAGCCAAGTTCTTGGCGCACAATGAAGAAGACTTCCTTTACCGAACCCACCCTAAGCCTACGGCTGAAAAAGTAGAAACAACTCGTCAGTTTTTAACGGCAATTGGTTTAACACTTGAGGGTGGCGTACAACCTGAATCAAAACACTTTGCTAAAGTATTGGAAGATGCTAAAGGCCGTGATGATGAAAACATTATTAAAACTGTTGTGCTTCGCACTATGAAGCAAGCTGTATATACGCCTGCAAATGAAGGTCACTTTGGCTTAGCATTTGACGACTATACGCATTTCACTTCACCAATTAGAAGATACCCTGATCTATTAGTGCACCGTGCTATTAACCGTGTCCTTGATAAAAAGAAAAGAAAACCAAGTAAAAAAATGGTGGAAACTGGCACACATTTATCAGTGACAGAGCGTAGAGCAGATGACGCCTCACGTGATGTAGAGCAATGGCTTAAGTGTGAATACATGCGTGACAAAGTTGGAGATACCTTTAACGGTGTAATCTCTGGCGTGGCAGGTTTCGGCATCTTTATTGAGCTTACCGATGTGTTTGTTGAAGGCATGATCGCCATGCGTGACATGAAAGATGATTACTATATTTTTGATGATGTTCATCATCAACTTAAGGGTGAACGTACAGGAAGAACTTTTCAACTTGGTGATACCATTAAGATTCAAGTCGCTTCTGTTAGCCTAGATGATCGGCAGATGGTTTTTACCCCAGCTGATTAAAAATTAAAAAAAGGAGGCGAAAGCCTCCTTTTTTTAATTTGTTCAATTTTTTAAGGTTAATCAGTCACAGCACCTTCGGAGGCAGACTTAGCGAGTTTGGCAAATTTAGCCAATACACCTTTGGTGTAGTTTGGCTCTGGTTGCACCCAGTGTGATAATCGCTCGTCAATGATTGATTGATCAACCATTAATTCTAATACGTTATTTTCAGCATCGATTAAGATCTCGTCACCATCCTCAACTACGGCTAAAACACCACCTTTAAAAGCTTCTGGGGTGATGTGACCCACAACAAAACCGTGCGTACCGCCTGAGAAACGACCGTCAGTAATTAGGGCTACTTCACCACCAAGACCTTTACCCATAACGGCAGAAGTAGGGGCAAGCATTTCACGCATGCCAGGGCCACCGGCAGGGCCTTCATAACGAATAACAATGATATCACCAGCCTCGATTTTGTCATTCAAGATAGCTTCAAGCGCCTCTTCTTCTCGACCATAACACTTGGCTTTTCCCCTAAAACTTAAACCCTCTTTACCAGTAATTTTGGCAACCGCGCCTTCTGAAGCTAAATTACCTCTTAATATTCTAAGGTGAGAATCTTTCTTAATTGGGTTGTCTAGAGCCCTAATAATTTCTTGAGAGTCTGCATACGGCTCAACATCTTTTAGGTTCTCAGCCATAGTTTTGCCTGTAACTGTCATACAGTCGCCGTGTAATAATCCTGCATCTAAAAGCATTTTCATTAGTGGTAATGTGCCACCAATCTCAACCAATTCACTCATCATATACTTTCCTGATGGTTTTAGATCTGCTAGAACAGGAACATTTTTACCAATACGGGTGAAGTCGTCAATGCTTAGATCCTTAACGCCTGCAGCATCAGCCATCGCTATCATATGTAAGACTGCGTTGGTTGATCCGCCCAAGGCGATAATAATAGTAATAGCATTTTCAAAAGCCTTTAACGTCATAATATCGCGAGGCTTAATGTCTTTTTCGAGTAAGTTGAGTACAGCCTCACCTGCACGTACACAGTCATTATTTTTATCAGCAGAAACTGCATCTTGTGCAGAAGAGTTTGGCAAACTCATACCTAGTGCTTCAATAGCAGAGGACATAGTGTTAGCAGTATACATACCACCACAAGAGCCCGGTCCAGGAATCGCAGTCGATTCAATGGTTTCTAATTCAATGTCATTAATAGCATTATTGGCATACTCACCAACAGCTTCAAAGACACTAACGATATCGGTGTGATTTTTACCGGGTTGGATTGTGCCACCATAAACAAAAATACCTGGGCGATTTAAGCGTGCAAGACCAATTACACAGCCCGGCATATTCTTATCGCAACCACCGATAGCTACAACACCATCAAAGCCCTGGCAGCCAACAACTGTTTCTATAGAGTCAGCAATTACCTCACGAGAAACTAAAGAGTATTTCATGCCTTCAGAGCCCATAGAAATGCCATCTGAAATAGTAATTGTATTAAAAATAACACCTTTTCCACCAGCGCTATTAACCCCTTTTTCAGCTTCATCGGCTAATTTATTGATATGCATATTACAAGGTGTTACCATTGACCAAGTTGAAGCAATACCAACTTGTGGCTTAGAAAAGTCTTCCTTTTCAAAACCGACTGGATAAAGCATTGCACGACTTGGTGCGCGCTCGTAACCATCAACAACTTGAGAGGAGTATTTTCTTGTATTAGACATAATATATTTCGTTTACTAAAAACATCAAATTTTAGACTAAAATAGTGCTTTTCTCAAAGCCATTTATTGTGAACTTGGACATTGCACAGGAAATACTTGATTTAATTGATCCTTATGTAAAGGAGGGCAGGATTTTGCCTAGGACTTATGATCAAATTAATCAACATCTTGAAGATTTTGTTGTTTTGCGACATTTTGATCGACTTGTAGCTTGTGCAGGCTTGAAAGACTGTCAAGAGGGAAAAATGGGTGAAATTTATGCGTTAGCAGTATCAAAAGAGGTGCAAAATCAAGGATTTTCAACCAAGTTATTAAAAGAAATTATGCGTAAGGCGCGCATTGCCAATTTTTCTAAAATATTTGCATTATCTAAACACAATACACAGTGGTTTTTAAATCAGGGATTTGTGCAAATGAAAATCAGCGAATTACCAAAAAAACGTCAAATTTTGTTTAACCATCAGCGTAATTCGTTAATATTTTTTAAGGATGTTCAGTGATGAAAATTAAAGATCGTATTCGGGGTTATTTACCGGTTGTTATTGATATTGAAACCGGTGGTTTTAATGATAAAACTGACGCTATGCTTGAAATTTGTGCGATTACAATCGGCATTAATGATCAAGGGGTTTATTATCCAAAAGAGCCGCAACATTTTCATGTTGAGCCTTTTAAAGGGGCTAATTTAGAGCCAAGCGCTTTAAAATTTAACGGTATCGATGTTGATAATCCTCTGCGACTAGCGGTGAGTGAAAAACAAGCGTTGAGTGATATTTTTAAAGCTGTTCGTGTTGAAATGAAAACTGAGGAATGCACACGTTCGATTTTGGTAGGGCATAATGCATTTTTTGATTTGGGTTTTTTGTATGCTGCGAGCAATCGTTCAAAACTAAAAAACCCTTTTCATCAATTTTCAACCATTGATACGGTGAGTTTGTCGGCACTTTATTATGGGGAAACAGTGTTGGCTAAAGCTATTCGTGTTGCTAACATTGAGTGGGATGATGCCAGTGCGCATTCAGCCCTATACGACACACAAAAAACCGCCGAACTTTTTTGCAAAATCTTTAATGCACAAATCTACAGCTAAATTTTTATTTATTTATTTAGTCTCTAATCCAGTTAATGCTTTAACTGAATCTGAATTTATTCAATCGTTATTGTCAAACAATGCTTTTTTTGAAAAAGAACAAATCAATCTTTCTATTAAGAAAATTGAGATGGAAGGTGATAGATCTAATTATGAGGATTGGGATTGGGATATTGGCGGAGAAATTGGCCGTATTAGCAAGAGTAAGAACAAAGAAAACAATACTTCAAGCTATGATTATGCTAAATCCACTTCACAGTTAGTGAGAAAACTATCAAGTGATCTGAATAAGAAATTTTTATCCAACGGCTCAGAATTGAGTGTCTATTATGACAAATCTTTACCTGTCAAATATGAAGAAATGCATGATAAAGATGGCTATCAAGGTGAGAAAAATACCACCGAATATCTTGATAATGTAAAGATTAGCTGGTCTCTCCCACTACTTAAAAACAAAGACGGTGTGGTTGATCAAAAAACTTATGATTTGGCTGTATTAGACTACGAAGATGAGATACTGGTTTTGGCAGAAGCTCAAGAAGATTTTATTGAAGAAAAGCTTGTTATTTTCCTAGATTGGATAAGCTATAAAACACAGATTGACGTTGTTGTTGATCGCCTTAAAACCTCTAAAGATATCTTAAAAGTGCTTAAGAAACAAATAAATGTAGATAAAACCAGTATTTTAACCATGAGTCGCTCTATTAATAAAACACGACGTTTGTTATTAGATTTACAATCTAAATTAAAAGCCGAACAAAAAACACTTAGCGTCTTGTTGTCAAGTATTGATCTGGGTAACAATCCACCAAAGATTGATTGGAGTACTAGAGTGCAGTTTGTTCAAGATCTGCATCAACATTTGTCAGATTCAATTCGTGATATTAAACGAATTAAGATTGAACAATTAAAAAATAAACGCAGTATTAAGGCTTATCAGAATTTAGAATTGGCAGATTTTGACTTTACTATTAGCGCCATAAAAGATGACAATAAAGGTAATTATTCTACCTATTCAAAATCATCTGAAATTGAATATGAAGCCAAAATTGAATTTACTTACCCTTTAACGGGCGATGTTAGTAATCAAGTTTATTTGCAAAAGTATAGGCTTAAAAATCGTCAATTAGCGCTTAAATATAAAGACAATTTTGATGAAATTCTCTCAGATGCACAAAAACTAACAACGCAGCTTAAGCAAGGGTTTAAGCAGTTGGCTTTATATCAGCAACAAATCAATGAAAATAGCACTAATAATATCCAAGTAGAAGTCGATGAGTTTTTGTCTGGTAACGGTAATATTCGCTTTGTCATCAACGAACAAGATGAGCAACAATCATTGTTGTTGGGTCAAATTGAAGCGTCTATTGATTATCACAAAAATCGTATTAAATATGATAGTTTAATGGATCAATTACTAATTAACACTCATTGATTGAGCCTTAGTCCAATCTCTAACTTCATTGGTTAGTTGTGTTGCTGATTTTCCAGCCACACTGATTGGCTTGCCAATTACCATAGTAATAGTGCCAGAATTTTTAACAAAGCTACCTTTAGGCCAAAGCTTGCCGGCATTGTGGTACACCGGTGAAATATCACAACCGGTTTTTTTGGCGATAGAGACACCGCCTTTTTGATATTCACCTAATTGCCCGTAAGGTTGGCGTGTACCTTCAGGAAATACTACCACAAAAATACCTTCGGAAATTCTAGCAGCGCCTTGTTTGATTACTTTTTTAAGTGCTTTAAGTTTTTCGCCACGATTAATAATAATCGGTTTTAAAAGAGACAAGCCCCAGCCAAAAATAGGAATCCATTGAAGCTCTTGTTTGAGCACCCAGGTTTGATGTGGGAAAATGGTTTGCAAACCAAGCGTCTCCCAAGTAGATTGATGATTAGAAATAATGACACAAGCCGTATCAGGAATATTCTCCTTGCCGATAACATTTAGTTTGATATTTAATGTCACGCGTAGCCACCACATACAGAATAACGACCATTTTGACAAAATCGCGTAGCGAACCTTAACTGGCGTAAAAAACAATACCAGTGCAATTGCAACAAGAGCTGATAAAACTAGCGTTGAACCTAAAAAGTAAATTAACGATCTTAAAAACAGCATTCGTATTAGTGAGTGTAAACGTTATAATTTGTAGACTTAAGATTTTAACGATTTTCTATGACGGTTAACACCATTCTTTTTGATTTAGACGGCACTTTGATTGATACCGCACCCGATCTTGCTTATGCGTTAAATTCCTTATTGTTGGAAAATGGTTTAAATGAAAAGCCTTATGAGCAAATTAAGCCTTTGGTGGCTTTGGGTGGCAAGGCATTAATTAAATTTGGTTTTGATTGTGATGAGTCCCATCCAGAATTTACCAATCGGCACTTAAGAATTTTGGAAATTTATACCAATAATATTGATAAATTTTCAAAACTTTTTGATGGTATTGATAAGCTTTTTAATGTGATTAAGAATCAAAACATGTTTTGGGGTATTGTGACTAATAAGCCTGAAAATTTAACTCATTTACTATTAGAAAAATTAAGCTTAAATCCGGATGTCGTCGTTTGTGGTGATACCTTAGAATATAATAAGCCACATCCTGCACCGCTACTTTACGCTTGCGCACAACTTGGTGTTTCACCACAACACTGTTGGTTTGTTGGCGATGATAAAAATGACATGGTTGCTGGCAAAAATGCAAGCATTAAAACCATTGCTGTAACTTATGGTTATGGCAAAGTTGAGCAAGATTGGAACTATGATTATTTAATAAAAAAACCGTCAGAAATATTGGAGTTAATGAATGGAAATTGCTAGTGTATTAGTTGGATTGCTTGTTGGTGCAATCGGTGTTTATTTTTATTTAAATGCTAAATTACAAGTTTTAAAAACTGACAAAATTCACCTTGAAATCAGCCTTGATAAAGAAATTGAATCACATAAAAAAGAGGTTGATTTAATCAATATTGCCAAAGAGCAAATGAGCAAGGACTTTAAAGCGGTGGCGAGTGATATTTTGGCAAAAGACCGTAATGACTTAAGCGTTAAAAATTCAGAATTACTTACTCCTTTGCAAGCGCAGCTTAAAGAGTTTAGAGATAAGATTGAAGTTATCACCATTGAACAAGTTAAAGAACGTGCTACATTGTCAGCACAAATTGAAAATCTTAAAAAAACTAGTATTGAGGCTCAAGAAACCACGCAAAATCTGACTAATGCCTTGACTTATGATAATAAACAACAGGGTGATTGGGGTGAGATGATCCTAAGTTCTATCTTATCTAGTTCTGGTCTTCGAGAAGGACATGAGTTTGACACTCAAAAACAACTTAAAAATGAGCAGGGTGAAGCCTTTAAGCCAGATGTAGTTTTGCACCTGCCTGAAGAAAAAGATATTATTATTGATTCGAAAGTATCACTTAAGGCTTATAAGGACTACATCGCCAATCAGTCAGACCAGGCCATGCTTAAAGCGCATGTTACTTCAGTAGAAGCACATATTAATGGTATTAGTATCAAAGAGTATGAAAACCTAGAAGGTGTGCTAACACTTGATTTTATCTTTGTCTTTATTCCAATTGAGTCAGCTTTATTAGTGGCCCTTGATCAAAAGCCAGACCTGTTCACCACAGCGCTCAAAAAGAATATTGTTCTAGTCTCCCCATCAACTTTAATGATGAGCCTTAAAACCGTGCATCATATTTGGCAAACAGAGCGTCAAAACCAAAACTCTGAAGAAATCGCTCGTCAAGCAGGCGCTATGTATGACAAACTATTTGGTTTTGTTAGTTCTATGGATGATATTGAAAAGCACCTTGATAAAGCACAAAAGAGCTATAAAGAAGCGCGTGGTAAATTATCAGATGGTAAAGGCAACCTGATTGGCCGTGCTGAAAAACTCAAGACACTCGGTGTGCAAAGTAAAAAGGAACTTAAATAATGAACATCTCAACCAATTACAATATTACTGAAGGCGAATTAAAAGACAAAGTTATTTTAGTCACTGGCGCTAATCGTGGCTTTGGGCGCGCAATGACATTTGATTTAGCTAAAGCCGGTGCAACAGTGATTATGCTTGGTCGTGATTTAGGCTCACTAGAAACCACTTATGATGAAGTGGTTGATGCAGGTTATCAAGAGCCAGTGCTATACCCGCTTGATTTAGAGGGGGCAACACCTGAACATTACGAGCAACTGCAGGCGAATTTGTTAGAGCACTTTGGTCAGCTTGATGGGCTTATTCACAATGCTGGTATTATTGGCACGATGATGCCAATTGAGCAATACGATATTAAGTTGTGGTATTCAACCATGCAGATTAATGTCAATGCGCCGTTTATGCTCACACAGTTTTTAATTCCAGTTTTAAACAAATCAGCTGATTCGCGTGTGTTGTTTTTATCATCCTCAGTAGGACGTGATGCTCGTGCTTATTGGGGTGCGTATGGCGTGAGTAAATTTGCTATTGAGGGTTTAAGCAAGACTTTAAGTGAAGAACTGGAAAAAACCAATATCAAGGTTAATTCTCTTGATCCAAAACGCATGCGCACCAAAATGCGACAAATCGCCTATCCGGCAGAAAATACAGGCAGCAACCCAACGCCAGAGTCTATGTCTCCAGCGATTGTGTATTTGATGAGTGAGAGCGCTAAAGCGCTAAATGGTGAGCAGCTAACCCTAGAAAATTAACGCTGTAAATCGGTTGTTAAATGAGGATGAATGGTTTTTAAAATAGCTTTAAAAACTTTTTCATTGCCAGCTACTACGTTACCAGTTTCTAGGTATTTGTCTCGGCCTGAAAAATCACCCACATAGCCGCCGGCCTCTTTAACCAAAAGCACACCTGCAGCAATATCCCAAATGTTAAGTTTAATCTCCCAAAAACCATCTAGTCGGCCGGCAGCTAAGTAAGCCAAATCAAGCGCTGCAGAACCTGCACGCCTAATGCCAGCCACTTTTGGATGGATCGCCTTAAACATTGCTAAATACGCATCCAAGTGTTGTGGTTCTTTAAATGGAAAACCTGTGCCAATTAAAGTGTCTTCAAAACCTTGTGTATTGGTAACGCGTATTCTTTGTTCGTTAAGGTAAGCGCCTTCGCCTCTTGAGGCGGTAAACATCTCTTCTTTAAATGGGTCGTAGACAACAGCATGTGTTGGTTCGTCATTTTCATAAAGAGCAATTGACACAGAGTATTGAGGAAAACCATGAAGGTAATTGGTAGTACCATCTAAAGGGTCAAGAATCCAAACAAAGCGCTTGTCTTTGCCAACGATTTCACCATTTTCTTCACCTAAGATTGAATGATCAGGAAAGGCGTATTTCAACTCGTCTATAATGGCGTCTTCAGCAGCTTTATCAACTTCTGAAACAAAATCATTAGCCGCTTTGTTTTCAACCGTTAAAAGATCAATCTGATTATGATATCTGAGAATGATGTCACCAGCTTTTCGAGCTGCTTTAATGGCGATATTAAGCGTTGGGTGCATAATAGATAGATAAATGGAAAAAGAAATGAATTATACCTTTGATAGTGTACGTGTGGTTATGGTTAACACCACTGAGCCTGGCAATATTGGTGCAGCTGCTCGCGCCATGAAGAACATGAGTCTTTCTAAGTTGTATCTGGTCAATCCAAAGACTCATCCATCAGCGGTAGCAACTGCTAGAGCAAGTGGGGCAGATGATATTTTATCCAATGCCATAATGTGTGATACGTTAGAAGAGGCGTTGGCAGGCACTCAGTTAGTCATTGGCGCCAGCGCACGCCAGCGTAATGTTAAATGGAAGCAAATGGATGTGGTTGACGCTTGCGCTGAAATACAAAAAAGTACAGCCACTACGGGGCAAGAGGTTGCTGTGGTATTTGGAACCGAAAATTCTGGCTTGAGCAATGAAGAATTAGACTTGTGTCAGGTACTCATGACCATCCCAGGTAACCCTAATTATTTTTCACTTAATGTGGCATCAGCTATCCAAGTATTCGCTTATCAAAACTACGTTTACAACACCACCACAGAATTTGAAAAAAGCACTAATGAAATAGCCAGCTACGACGAAGTAGAGGGTTTTTACGCGCACCTTGCTCAAGTGTTAGAGCATATTGAATACTTTGAAGATAAACGCCCCAAAGAACTGCTAATGCGTCGCTTACGTCGCTTCTTTGGTAGGGCGGAGCCTGAAAAAGAGGAGGTGGCAATTTTTAGAGGGATTCTTAGAAATATTAAACCTTTTAAAAAATAGGGAATTTTTCAAACAGATGGTTTTCAAGTCTAAAAAACGCTAAAAATATGAGTTTAATGCCATTTTTTAGCTCTAAACCATCCACTTTTTAAGTAAATTTCTAAAATTTATCAAATAATCATAATGACAATAAAAAACCCGCGTGTAGCGGGTTTTTTTATTGAGTGTTTAGATAAGTGCTAGCCAATTAATTTATTCATACGCTTAACAAACTCAGCAGGATCTTTAAGTTGTCCGCCTTCGCTAAGCACTGCTTGATCGAATAAAACATTGACTAAGTCTTCATCAACTTTAGTTTTAAGCTTTTCAACCAACGGATGGGTCGGGTTGATTTCAAGGATTGGCTTAGTCTCTGGTACGTCTTGACCAAGGGATGCCATAATTCTTTCCATGTTGCCACCCAGCTCATTTTCATCAGCAACCAGACAAGAAGGGGATTCGCTAAGGCGATTAGATATCTTAACCTCTTTAACTTGCACATCAAGAATTGCTTGCATCTTTTCTAACGTTTCTTTATAGCCTTCAGCTGTTTTTTCCTTCTCTTCTTTCTCTTCTTCAGAGTCTAAATCTTGTAAATCACCCTTGGCGATTGATTTGAGATTTTTGCCTTCAAACTCTGTGAAGTTATTTACCATCCACTCATCAACGCGATCAGAGAGTAGTAAAACTTCAATGTCTTTTTGCTTGAATATCTCTAAGTGTGGAGATCCTTTAGCGGCTGCGTAAGTCTCGGCAGTTACATAGTAAATATCTTTTTGATCCTTGTCCATACGTTCGATGTAATCAGCCAACGAGACAGTTTGATCTTCGCTAGTTGAGTTGGTGGTTGCAAAGCGCATCAGGTTGGCAATCTTGTCTTTATTACTAAAGTCTTCAACCACACCTTCTTTCATTACCATGCCAAATTCGTTCCAGAATTTTGCGTAGTCTTCTGGCTTATTTTTTGCCATTTTTTCTAATTCTTTTAAAATTCGAGAAACTGAGGCTTTGCGAATAGTATCAACCACTTTATTACCTTGTAATATTTCACGTGAGACGTTTAATGACAAGTCTGCTGTATCAATAACACCTTTGATAAAGCGTAAGTACATTGGCATTAGATTTTCGTTGTCCTCCATGATGAATACACGCTTAGCATAAAGTTTAATACCGCCTTTGCGCTTAGGCTCCCACATGTCAAAAGGTGCTTTAGATGGGATAAATAATAGCGAGGTGTAGTCTAGCTTGCCTTCAACACGGTTGTGAATTTGTGTCAGTGGCGCTTCAAAATCAAAAGTGAGTGATTTGTAGAATTCATCATAATCTTCTTGCTTAAGATCGCGCTTGTCTTGTGTCCAAAATGCATTGGCTTTATTAACTGTCTCATATTCAATAGTATCGTCCGAATCCTCTTCTACTGGCTTAATCATCATAATAGGTACAGTAATGTGATCTGAATATTTAGAGATAATACCGCGTAGGCGATGATCATCTAGAAATTCTTTTTCATCGTCTTTAATATGTAGTGTGATTGACGTACCAAACTCTTCTACTGTTTCAGTTTCTAAAGAATACTCGCCCTTACCTGCTGAAGACCAAACTGTACCGTTGGCTTTATCATCACCTGCTTTACGTGTCGATAGAGTAACTTCATCTGCAACAATAAAAGCAGAATAAAAACCCACACCAAATTGACCAATAAGGTTTGAATCTTCAGCTTGTTTGTCATCTAGACTTTGTAAAAACTTTTTGGTACCTGAATTAGCAATGGTACCGATGTTTGCCATCACTTCATCTTGGGTCATGCCAATACCATTGTCGCTAATCGTAATAGTGCTCGCATCTTTATCAACACTAACATGAACTGCCAGTTCTTCTTTACCTTCAACTAAAGCGTCATTTGATAACGATTCAAACTTTAGCTTATCAATAGCATCTGATGCGTTAGAGACAAGCTCTCTTAGGAATATTTCTTTGTTAGAGTACAAAGAATGAATCATTAAATGTAGGAGTTGAGAAACTTCAGTTTGAAAGGCATGTGTTTGTTTTGTCGCCATTTGTTTATTCCTGTTTTGTGCGTAAAATACATTGATATGGGCAAAGTTATAAAATTCAAGTGAAAACACAAATTACACAATTTATATTGTATTTGCGTGTTGAACGTCACTATGCATTAAACACCCAGCAAGCCTATCAACGAGACTTACAACAACTGTTAAGCTTTGCAAATCAACAAGGGGTTAACAGTTGGGTCGATTTAACCAGCGAACACCTTAATTTACTGGTGATGAAAATGCGTCACGCCAATAGTAGTGGTCGCACCATTCGTCGACATTTATCTTCTACTCGTGGATTTTTAGCTTATCTTGTTAATCAGAGTTATTTGCCCAGTAATTGTGCGTTAGGTTTACAGCCGCCAAAAATTGATCAAAACCTGCCAAAGACATTGGATTATGGTCAATTAACACTCATGCTTAACCCAAGGTCTAATTCACTCTCAGAACTACGTGATGTGGCTATTATTGAGGTAATTTACTCATGTGGTCTTCGTGTATCAGAATTAGTCAATCTCAATACGAATGATATAGATGCTAAACAGGGTTTCCTGAAAGTAATGGGCAAGGGTGGTAAGATGCGCCATACGCCGTTGGGTGAATCTGCCCAACAGGCGATTAGCCGCTATTTAAAGAAGCTGGGTGTTGTGCAAGACGCCTTGTTTTTAAACAATCGACAAACTAGAATTAGTATTAGAGCTATACAAGAAATGATCAAAAAACGCGCACTTGAAGTTGGTATTAAAATTAGCGTACACCCACACATGTTGCGTCATGCGGCAGCAACACATTTTTTGCAATCAAGTCATGACCTTCGTTCTGTACAAGAATTTTTAGGTCACGAAAGCATCAAGTCGACTCAGGTGTATACACACTTAGATTTTTTAGAGTTGTCCAAAGTTTATGATCGGTGTCATCCAAGAGCAAAGAAAACAACATGAGCTTTCGAGCCAGATCGGCAGTACAGCATTTAAAAGCAGGTGGAGTGATATCTCATCCTACTGATACCATTCAAGGTTTAGCTTGTTTGCCGCATTTTGAGCAAGCCATGCAACGTATATTACAACTCAAGCATCGCTCTGCTAGCAAAGGCATGATTTTATTAGCCAGCGATATTTGCTACTTTGCTGATTATGTAGCAGATGTATCTCAATTGGACAAAATTAAAACAAGCAATACACCGACAACATATTTACTTAAAGCCAATCAGTATGCTTCTAAAATTTTGACTGGCGGGCTTGATACAATTGCCCTTAGACTAACTAACAATGCTTTAATTACACAATTGTGTCAAGCAAGTGATAGTGCTTTGGTTTCTACTAGTGCAAATACCAGTGGTAAAAATACTGCAACAAGTATTCTGGAATTACATTGTTTTTTTAATCAAGAATTAGATTTTATAATCGCGCCACAAAACTATAATAACCAACCATCACAAATTATTAATTTGCAAACCGGAGAGCGCCTTAGATGAGTGAAAAAACAATGATTGATCAAGTTAAAACTTATTTATTAAGCTTACAGCAAAATATTTGTGATCAGTTAGAAGCGGTAGATGGTAAAGCTGGATTTATTAAAGATGAATGGAAAAAGCCAGATAACAGTGGCAACGGAATTACACGTGTACTGACCAATGGCACTGTGTTTGAACAAGCGGGTGTAAATTTTTCAATTGTGCATGGTGATAATATGCCAGCTTCAGCCACAGCACTCAGACCTGAATTAGCAGGGCGTAGCTTTAGCGCTTTGGGCGTGTCTTTAGTGATTCACCCACTCAATCCTTATGCACCCACTTCACATGCGAATGTGCGTTTCTTTATTGCTGAAAAAGAAGGTGAAGAGCCAATTTGGTGGTTTGGTGGTGGTTTTGACCTCACGCCTTATTATGGCTTTGATGAAGATGCGATTTTATGGCATCAAACCGCTAAAGATGCTTGCGACCCATTTGGTGATGACACCTATCTAAAATATAAAAAATGGTGTGATGATTATTTTTACATGAAGCACCGTGACGAGCAACGCGGTATTGGCGGCTTGTTTTTTGATGATCTTAACGAAGGCGGATTTGATCAGTGTTTTGCTTTTATGCAAAGTGTGGGTAATAGCTATATTAAGGCCTATCGACCAATTGTTGAGCGCCGTAAAGACACGCCATTTACTGACCATGAAAGACAGTTCCAATTGTATCGTCGTGGTCGTTACGTTGAGTTTAACTTAGTCTATGATCGTGGCACCTTATTTGGCCTGCAAACCGGTGGCCGTACAGAGTCTATTTTGATGTCACTACCGCCATTAGTTCGTTGGGAATACCAACACACACCAGAGCCTGGAACGCCAGAAGCCGAGTTGTATGAGCGTTATATCAAACCACAAGATTGGTTGGGACTGGAATAGTAGATATGAAACATAATATTGATGCTAAACGTCTACTTTGCCCTATGCCGGTGATACGCTTAGGTGAGATGATTAACAACATTGATACTGGTGATACCATTGAAATGCTGGCTACTGATCCAGGTGTCTTACATGACATTCCTGCTTGGTGCAAGGTGCATGGCCACAAAGTAATTGAAATTGATGAAAAAACCGATGAGATTACTCTAATTGTTGAGAAAATAGGGTAGAATAAGTCGCTGTTTTTATTGTAAATAACAGTTTTTTATAATATAACAATAAAACAAAAAAAGAATTATGCTTGCAACGGCGCAAGCTGTTTGACAATGACTGTCAGCAAATTAAATAGTTAAAAATAGGAGAAAGTATGTCTGCTAAAGATGTAATGAAGATAATGAAGGACAACGAAGTTAAATTCGTTGATTTCCGTTTTACTGATACAAAAGGTAAGGAGCAACATGTAAGTGTTCCAGCTCATACAGTTAATGCTGAGAAATTTGAGGCTGGTCAAATGTTTGATGGCTCTTCAATCGCTGGCTGGAAAGATATTAATGAGTCAGATATGATTTTGCAACCAGATCTAGATGCATGTGTTATGGACCCATTCACTCAAGAATCCACACTAATTGTACGTTGTGATATTATTGAGCCAACAGACATGAAGGGTTATGAAAAAGATCCTCGCTCTATTGCTAAGCGTGCTGAAGCATACATGAAAGAGCAAAATATCGGTGATACTGCCTATTTCGGCAATGAGCCAGAATTTTTTGTATTTGATCAAGTTAAGTTTGATAATACCATGGGCTCATGCAGCTATTCAGTACATTCTGAAGAGGCTGCTTGGGAAAGTGGTAGTGATTTTGATGGCGGTAATACAGGTCATCGTCCGGGCGTTAAAGGGGGGTACTTCCCAGTTCCTCCTGTAGATTCATTACATGATCTTCGTGCTGAAATGTGTCTTGCAATCGAAGAGATGGGTGTTACTACTGAGGTTCACCATCATGAAGTTGGTACAGCTGGTCAATGTGAAATTGGTGCTTTGTACAACACACTGGTTAAAAAAGGAGACGAGACTCAAATCCTAAAATATTGTATCCAGAATGTAGCACATGCATATGGTAAAACTGCAACATTTATGCCTAAGCCTATCGTTGGTGACAACGGTAATGGAATGCACGTTCACCAGTCAATTGCTAAAGACGGTGTAAACTTGTTCTATGAAGAGGGTGCTTACGGAAACTTAAGTGAGTTAGCGCTACACTATGTAGGCGGTATTATTAAGCACGCTAGAGCGTTAAATGCATTTTGTAATGCTTCAACTAACTCATACAAGCGTTTAGTTCCAGGTTTTGAAGCGCCAGAGATCTTACAATATTCAGCTAAAAACCGTTCTGCTGCGATTCGTGTTCCTTTTGAGTCAAACCCTAAGGGTACGCGTGTTGAGGTTCGATTCCCTGATCCAACTGCTAACCCATATTTGGCATTCTCAGCGATGTTAATGGCCGGCCTTGATGGTATTAAGAATAAAATTGATCCAGGTAAGCCTGCTACAGAAGATTTGTACGAATTATCAGAAGCTGATAAGGCGAAGATTCCTACAGTAGCATCTTCACTTGATCAAGCACTAGAAGCTCTTGATGCAGACCGTGAGTTTTTAACTGCTGGTGGTGTATTTACAGATGACATGATTGATTCATACATTGATCTGAAGATGGAAGAGGTAACTGCACTTCGTTGTGCAACTCACCCAGTTGAATACGAAATGTATTACAGCTTGTAATATTTAACTTCGTGTTACAAAAAAAGCCGTGCAAATGCACGGCTTTTTTTATGTCTAAAGCGTAAAATAACCTTCAAAATACTATATTGATAATTATGACAGTACTTAGAAACGATTGGACGATTCAAGAGGTTGAAGATTTATTTGCACTGCCTTTTAACGATTTGTTATTTCAAGCACACAATATTCATCGTCAGAATTTCGATCCAAATCAAGTTCAGGTCAGTTCATTGTTAAATATTAAAACTGGCGCTTGTCCAGAGGACTGTTCATATTGTTCGCAAAGCTCTAAGTATGACACAAGGCTTGAGCGCGAAAAACTCATGGAGATTGATTTGGTTTTAGAACAAGCCAAAGAAGCTAAAGATAAGGGTGCGACACGTTTTTGCATGGGTGCAGCTTGGCGCAATCCTACTGATAAAAGTCTTGATAAAGTTATTCCAATGATTCAAGGTGTTAAGGCTATGGGTATGGAAACTTGTGTGACTTTGGGCATGCTAACGCAAGAACAAGCCTTTACTTTAAAAGAAGCAGGCCTAGATTATTACAATCATAATCTTGATACTTCCCAAGAGAATTATGCTAACGTTATTACCACACGTACGTTTCAAGATCGTCTAGATACCTTGGAATCTGTCCAAAATGCTGATATTAATGTTTGCAGTGGTGGTATTTTAGGTTTGGGCGAAGGTCAGACAGACCGAGCTTCTATGTTAAGGTCTTTGGCAAATTTAGAGCGGCATCCTGATAGTGTGCCGCTCAATCTATTGGTGCCGATTCCAGGAACGCCGTTCGAGAAGGTTGCACCACCAACTGAAAGTGAATTTATTCGCACCATTGCTGTAGCACGTATTATGATGCCAAAATCAGTGGTGCGTTTGTCCGCAGGTCGCACTGAAATGGGTGAGGCAATGCAGGCGATATGTTTCTTTGCAGGTGCAAATTCTATTTTTTATGGCGAACAATTGCTGACAACTGACAATCCTGATACAAATACAGATCAAGCTTTGTTTGAAAAACTTGGTATTAATCAACAGACATTAAGTAGTCACTAATCATCTTTGTTGCATCTGGTTTAGCTAATTTATTTGCTTGTTCAGACATTTTTTTAATCTTTTTATCGTCTAAATCGAGTAGCACTTTTTCGAGCAACTGAACAGTTAAATCTTTTTGTTCAATCAATATTCCAGCACCATGATCAGACAGGATTTTGGCATTATGAAATTGATGGTTATCGATTGCATGCGGTAGTGGGATTAAAACACTAGATTTTGCCGCTAACATCAACTCTGATACTGTCATTGCACCTGCACGACATAGTACGATATCTGCCCAAGCATAGGCTTTTGCCATGTCGTCAATAAATGCCACCACTTTTGTATTTTTACTGTTGTATTGAGCTTTAACAGACTCAAGGTGTTGTTTGCCAGTTTGATGCCAAATATTGATATCAATATTTAGTTTAGTGACAATGTCGTTAATAGGTTTTGACCCTAAACTACCACCAATAATTAATAGATTGAGTTTTTTGTTATCGGTATTGGTTTTTTTAGGCTTAAACATCACAGGGTTGCCAGAAGTTATCGCCTTAGCAGATTGTTCAAATGTATTGTCAAAGGCTTGAAAGGCTTGTGTAGCTGTTTTTATTAGAAGCTTGTTAGTGGTGCCAGGTACTGAATTTTGTTCATGAATCACAAGCGGTACACGTAATAGCCAAGCCACTGCACCGCCAATACCAGAGGCAAAACCACCCATGCCTAGCACCACATCTGGGTTTATTTTGACAAACACACGCACTGTTTGAATAAAAGCAAGACTTAATAAGAAAGGCGCTTTAATGAGTGCTATTATATTTTTCCCTCGTAAGCCAACCGTGTTAACTGAGTGTAACTGAATATTATGTTTAGGCACTAATATGTTTTCCATGCCATGTTTTGATCCTAACCATTTAATATTAACTGAACGCTGATCCAGCTCTTTAGCGATAGCTAAGGCTGGAAATATATGTCCACCTGTGCCACCCGCCATAATCAGTATTGTTTTTTTATTTTTAGACATGGGTATTTTGGTTTTGATATCCTGCTCTATTTTCCATATCTATTCTTAGAATTATAGCAATAGATATGATAGCAAATATCATACTACTACCGCCGTAACTAATAAAAGGTAGTGTGTACCCTTTAATCGGCATTAAACCAAGATTCATTGCGATATTGACACCAATTTGCATAGAAAACCATGAGCAGATACCAAAAACAACATAAGAACTATATTTTTTACCAATCTTAAGTGCTTCCTTAGCTATATTGAAGCTTTTTCCAATAATATAGGCAAACATAAATAAGACAAAAAGCATGCCAATAACACCAAGCTCTTCACCAATAATAGCAAAGATCATGTCTGTATGAGGTTCTGGAAGTTTAGTGTATTTTTGGATGCCAGATCCTAATCCGGTGCCGGTCCAATCGCCTCTAGCAATACCAATAAGGGCTTGTTTCGTTTGGTGTACTTTGTCACTATCATTAAGCCAAAGGTCTGTTTGCCAAAACTCTGTCATTCTCATCCAGCGAATTGGGCTTGAGTAAATAAATATACCAGCTGCAACAACTAAACTAACACCTGTGATTGCTAGTTGTTTGAGATACACTCCTGCAACGAACAACATACTTAAAGCGGTAATTGTAATAATAACAGTAGCGCCCAAGTCAACTTCTAGTAGTAATAATATGTCAGCAAGAGAGACAATAATCAACGTTTTTATAAGCCCTGTCCAAGGTTTTTTGAGATCGCGTTCTTGTCTAACTAGAAATCCGGCCATAAATAAAATCATAACCAGCTTCATCATTTCAGAAGGCTGAAAGTTAAACATTCCTAAACTGATCCAGCGAGTTGAGCCATTAACCGACCGACCGATAGGTTCAGGTAAAAATACCATTATAAGAAGTATCAGAGTAATGATAAAAAATACAGGAGAATGTTTTTTCAAAAATGAAATTGGTGTTTTTAGAACAAAAAATCCAGCACCTAGACCGAGCAGAATAAAAAATCCTTGTTTAACAGCAAATGAATAGCTATTAAAATGTCCAAGAGAGGCAGAAAAGGACATAATCCAGCCAAATGTAATTAATATTAATATTGAAATTAATAGGTTTTTGTCTGGAGATTGACCGGTTTTCTCAAACATTAGTATTGTAGTATTTAGCTGTTAATTAGTAAGTAATTTATACCCTAAATATAGGCCCTATTAGTTGAGGTTTTAGTGCTATTAGGGGATAATGTTGCTTTTTGTAAATTCACCCGTCCATTATGATCTCTACAGCTAATATCACCATGCAATTTGGTGAAAAACCTTTATTTGAAGATATTTCTATTAAGTTTCAGGGTGGTAATCGTTACGGCTTAATTGGCGCGAATGGTTGTGGCAAATCAACCTTCATGAAGATTTTAACGGGTGGGTTAAAGCCGTCTAACGGCACAGTGAGTATTAGTGATGGTGAGCGACTTGGAATTTTGCGTCAGGATCAATTTGCCTATGAAGAGTTTCGTGTTGTTGATACGGTAATCATGGGCCATGAAAAGCTTTGGGAAGTCAAAAAAGAAAGAGACCGTATTTATGCATTGCCAGAAATGAGTGACGAAGATGGTATTAAGGTTGGTGAATTAGAGATGGAATTTGCCGAAATGGATGGCTATATGGCTGAATCTTCTGCCAGTGAATTGTTGTTGGGTTTAGACATCCCTGAAGAGCAGCATTATGGCTTAATGAGTGAGATTGCTCCTGGTTGGAAGTTGCGTATTTTGCTTGCTCAAGCACTATTTTCTGATCCTGAAATATTATTATTAGATGAGCCAACAAACAACTTGGATATCAATTCTATTAGTTGGTTGGTTGACGTTTTAAACGATCGTAAGGCCACGATGGTGATCATCTCTCACGATAGGCACTTTTTAAATGGTGTCTGTACTCACATGTCTGATTTAGATTACGGTGCACTTAATACTTTCCCAGGAAATTATGATGATTTTATGATTGCTTCAACTGCCATTCAAGAAAAAATGCAGAATGACAATGCCAAAAAAGAAGCCAAGATTAAAGAACTCAAGCATTTTGTCTCGCGTTTTTCTTCAAACGCCTCTAAAGCTAAGCAAGCAACATCGCGTCAAAAGCAACTTGAAAAAATTGAGCTTGATGATATTAAGCCTTCATCAAGAGTTAGTCCGTACATTTACTTTAACCAAGATAACAAACTCCACAGGAATGTATTAGAGGTAGAGGGGCTTAATAAGAGCTTTGATGATCTTCATGTTCTTAAGGATATTGATCTCTTATTTGAAGTTGGTGAGCGTGTTGCTATTATTGGTCAAAATGGTATTGGCAAAACGACTTTATTACGTACTTTAGTTGGCGAACTTGAAGCTGACAAGGGTAAGGTTAAGTGGAGTGAAAATATTAATATTGGTTATTATGCACAAGATCACACTGCCGATTTCGAAGAAGACATGACCGTACTCGATTGGATGAGCCAATTCAAGAGTGAAAAAGATGATATTCAAGCCATGCGTGGCGTTCTTGGCAAGATGTTATTTGGAAAGAATGATATTATCAAGAGTGTTAAATCACTTTCTGGTGGTGAAAAAGGCAGAATGTTATTTGGCAAGTTGATGTTGCAAAAACCAAATGTATTGGTGATGGATGAGCCAACTAACCATTTGGATATGGAATCAATCGAAGCACTTAACTTGGCACTTGATAATTATGAAGGCACTCTGATCTTTGTGAGTCACGATAGAGAGTTTGTGTCTTCATTATCTACCAAGGTGGTGGAACTTAAAGAAGATGGCATGCATTACTATTCTGGTAATTATGAAGACTACTTAAAATCACAAAAATAACCCCCTCCCTTGTCATAACTATATAGTTTAATATGAAATTTAGTAGTATTATGACGTATAAGTTTTTCTTGACTATAAGTTTTTAATAGTGTAAAAAACTCTAAACGTTCAAAGCTGAACGATTTGTAAAACTTCTCCAAAGATGGAAAAGTGTTTTAGATATGAAATCTAAAAAAAACCTTTTGGACAATGTTGTTTATTTAGTTTTTGGTTATAAAAGAGCTGAATTTTAAAGGTTTATAGAGCAATTCAATTGAATTTTGAATTGCATTTTAAAATACAATCTATGGGGAATTATTACAATGATAATATCAAAAAAATCGGTATTGGCTGCTAGTTTAGCCTTTACTTTAAGTGCTACTGCTTTTGCAGCAGAAACAATCAAAGTTGGTGTACTACATTCACTTTCAGGCACAATGGCTATCAGTGAAACAACGTTAAAAGACACCATGTTAATGTTGATCGAAGATCAAAATAAAAAAGGCGGCGTTCTAGGTAAGCAGTTGGAAGCTGTTGTTGTAGATCCAGCGTCTAATTGGCCTTTATTTGCTGAGAAAGCTAGAGGGTTGATTGAGAATGATAACGTTGATGCAATTTTTGGCTCTTGGACATCAGTATCTAGAAAATCGGTATTGCCTGTTATTGAAGAGCTAAATAGCGTATTTTTCTACCCAGTGCAATACGAAGGTGAAGAGTCATCTAAGAATGTGTTCTATACGGGTGCAGCTCCAAACCAACAAGCTATTCCAGCTGTTGACTACCTTATGAATGATATGGGTGTTACGCGTTGGGTATTAGCAGGAACTGACTATGTATATCCACGTACAACTAATAAAATTCTTAAGGCGTACTTAGAAGCAAAAGGTGTAGCATCATCAGACATTATGATTAATTACACGCCATTTGGACATTCAGATTGGCAAACAATCGTTTCTGACATTAAGAAGTTTGGATCTGCTGGTAAGAAAACCGGTGTAGTTTCAACAATTAATGGTGACGCT
>CAJVCK010000006.1 GCA_910595805.1 uncultured Candidatus Thioglobus sp.
TATTGCTACTTGCTGGCGAGTTTCAAGCGCGTCTTACCTTACTAATCGCTAACTGGATTAGAGTGGGCTATTGCCAAGGGAACTTTAATAGCGACAATTGTGCTGCTGGTGGCTACACCCTGGATTATGGTCCTTTTGGATTTTGCGATGAATTCAATCCTGGGTTCCAATCATGGACAGGTGGTGGTGATCATTTTGCTTTTTTTAATCAACCAATTGCAGCAGAGAAAAATTTTCAAATGTTTTGCAAAGCAATGGAACCCTTACTCACTAATCAACTAGAAGTACTTAGTAGGCTTAATAAAATTAAAGGTGATTTTTCAAAAGTCATGCAAAACAAGATGGAAAAAATGTGGGCATCTAAATTAGGATTTGCCCACTATAACGACGAATTATTCAGGGAGCTAGTTGCTCTCATGCACCATACCCAAGTTGACTATACTGTCTTCTTTCGTGAACTTTCAACCCTGCCTAATAATATTGAATCAATCAAAAGTAGTTTTTACAAACAAAATCTATCAGAAGAAGGAATTCAGATATGGTCAAACTGGTTAAAAAAATGGCGATCATTAGCTTCTAGTGAAGATAATTTAAATGCTCTAGGCGCTCAATCGCTCGATGAATTGACAAAAACTATGAAAAATATCAACCCAAAATATACCTTGCGGGAATGGTTTTTAATGCCTGCCTACCAACAAGCGGCAAATCAAGATTACAAATCTGTGCGTGAGCTTCAAGCGGTCATGACCCAACCTTACGCAGAACAAACAAACGAGATTAGTGATAAATATTATCGATTAAAGCCTGTTGAATTCTTTGATATTGGTGGGCTATCACAATATAGTTGCTCATCTTAATACCGCAAATTACCTTTTGTTATTTACAACAGATTAATTAATTAATTCGTATAATCTACTAAACAGAAAACTTAAAGAAAATATTATGCAAAAACAAATCATCTCAACTGACCAAGCACCACAAGCGATTGGCACTTACTCTCAAGCGGTACATGTTACTGGCGGATCAACGATTTATTTATCTGGCCAAATTCCTCTGGTGCCAGAGACTATGGAAATGATCGATGGCGATATCAGCACACAAATCAATCAAGTGTTTAAAAATTTAACAGCGGTTTGTAAGGCCTCTGGCGGTAATTTAAATGACATTGTTAAACTAAACATTTTCCTTACTGATTTGAATAACTTTCCAATTGTTAATGAGATTATGGCTCAATATTTTGATAAGCCTTATCCTGCACGTGCAGCGGTTGGCATCAATGAACTACCTAAGGGGTCGCAGGTAGAGATGGATGGTGTAATGATAATCGAAGAAGGAAGTTATAGTTTTTAACTAGACTACAACTCTAGCAGTATAAAACCATGCACAATTTATCTGATCCGATTATTTCACTCAACGGATTAGGCCCAAAAGCGCAAGACAAGCTCAATAATATTGGCATTTATAATTTGGAACATTTGCTGTTTCACTTACCACTGCGCTATCAAAATAAAACCAAATTTACTTCACTGGATAATGCACAAGTTGGCACTGAAATATTGGTACAACTCACGATTGATAGACTCGAAGAAGTGGCAATAAGACAACGGCAGCTATTGTGCTATCTTTCTGACGAGAATAATCGGACATTGTTGTTGCGATTTTTCCATTTTAATCAATACCAAAAACAGCAACTCGTTCGTGGCGATATTATTCAGTGCTTTGGTGAGGTGAAAATTGGGCGTGACGGGTTGGAGATACATCACCCAGAATATCGGCTAATATCAAAAGGCCAGGCCAATCTTTTAGAAACAACACTTAGCCCTATTTACCCATTAACGGGCAATATCCATCAAGCACAACTCAAAAAATGGATAAATATTGCTCTGGAAACTTTAAAAAAGTCCACACTTAATGATAATTTTGAAAATTTGGCAAAAAATTCCATGCCATCACTTAAGCAAGCATTAGAAACATTACATCACCCTAAAGAAGATGAAAATCTTGATCAAATTGCTGAATTTAGGCATATTTCACAGCAAAGACTGATAATTGAAGAGCTTTGTGCTCATCAACTAAGCTTACTCAAACTTAAAAACGAACGCAAAAGTAAGATCTCCAATATTTTTAAAATATCCAATATTTTATCTAAACAATTATCTGAAAATCTTGGTTTTGAATTAACAAATGCACAACAAAAAAGTATTGATGAAATCAATATGGATTTGGCCTCAGACCATCCGATGCTTCGATTATTACAAGGTGATGTAGGCTCAGGAAAGACTATTGTCGCTGTTTTTGCTTGCCTACAGGCTGTTGCAAATAGTTTTCAAACAGCGATTATGGCACCAACAGAAATCTTAGCTGCTCAGCATTTGCAAGGTTTTTCAAATTATTTAAAACCACTCGGCATTAAGGTGGCTTTTTTAACGGGTTCACAAAATCCAAAAGAGCGAGCACAACAATTAGATGTTATTCAATCTGGCGAGGCGCAAGTTGTTATTGGTACGCATGCACTGTTTCAAGAATCAGTCAGGTTTAACAAGCTCGGCTTAGTGGTGATTGATGAGCAACATAAATTTGGTGTGCACCAACGACTCTCACTAGCGCAAAAAGCACATAACACGCCACATCAGTTGGTAATGACTGCCACCCCTATTCCACGATCACTCACTATGAGTGCGTATGCAGATCTGGATTCATCGATTATTGATGAACTACCGCCCGGTAGAATGCCGATTAAGACTATTGCACTTAGCAGTGAACGCAAAAACGAAGTAGTACAAAAAATTAAACAAGTTTGTCAAAATAACAACCAAGTCTATTGGGTATGCACATTGATTGAAGAATCAGAAGTGTTACGTGCTGAATCGGCTACCAATACACATCATTATTTACAAGACAATTTACCAGGTTTGTCAGTGGTGCTTATTCACGGCAAAATGAACAAGGACGAGAAATCTGAAATCATGCAAAAATTTGCTCAAGGAGCAATCAATGTCTTGGTAGCAACCACTGTGATTGAAGTAGGTGTGAATGTACCAAACGCATCGCTGATGGTGATTGAAAATTCAGAGCGACTGGGTTTAGCTCAACTACATCAATTGCGTGGTCGTGTTGGCCGTGGTGCAGATGCGAGTATTTGTATCTTAATGTATCAAGCGCCTTTAAGCGGTAATGCTACAGAGAGAATCGATATTCTTAGACAAACTAACGACGGCTTCAAGATTGCCAATAAAGACTTAGAATTACGTGGACCTGGTGAGATTTTAGGCACTCAGCAAACTGGTATTGCCGATATGAAAATTGCTAATATCGTACGAGATGGCTACTTACTGAAACAGGTGCGCTTTTATTCAGAACAATTCCTACAACTTGATGAGGGTAAACAATACGCGCTGATTATGCGCTGGATTAGTGATGACAAAACCCAATACGCCAACACTTAGCTTAAAATAACACCATGATTAACACTCAAGACTTAATATGGCAAAATTTAGATCAAGCACAGGATGTGCCTGATGCTGTTATGCAATGGCTTGACGATAGTCGTTCACTTACTGCCAAGCTCAAAAAAAAATTTGATGATTTTGCAGTTAAGGTTATTTTGCAAACACAGCTCAAACCTCATCAAAATGAGAGCGATGTACTTGGATTTGAAGGTGATTCAATTATTCGAGAGGTGGAGTTACTAGGTAGTGGAAAAACAATGGTGTTTGCTCGTTCAGTCATACCGGTAACGAATGACACAGAAGACTTGTTAAGCATCGGCTCAAAGCCTTTGGGTGAAATATTGTTTAACGACCCTGCAATTATACGTGGACAACTACAAATCACCCATACTGGTAACACTTGGGGAAGGCGATCAACATTTACCATTGGCACAACCAATCTTTTAGTGAGTGAGTTTTTTTTAGAGACATTGTATGCGTGATCAAATCTTCAATAAGACAAACGATTTAGTTGATTTTACTTTTGACAAAAGTGTGGCCGATGTCTTTGATGACATGGTTAGACGCTCGGTGCCAGGTTATCAAAGCATGATTGAAATGGTTGGCCTTATGGTTAAAACTTATGGTCAAGACAATACCAATTACTATGATCTTGGCGCATCAACAGGTGCCATCTCTTTATCATTAGGTCTAAACAATAATCACCACAACAATCGCATCATCGCGGTTGATAATTCAATCAATATGACGGGTAAATGCAAAAAAAACCTTGATGGTAAAATATCAAATTTTGATGTTATTTGTAGTGATATAAAGGATATAAGTTACGAAAATTCATCTATTGTCGTTTTAAATTTAACCTTGCAATTTATTCCAGTTGGGCATAGACAGGCTTTAATTGATAAAATTTATCAAGGTTTAAATCCTGGTGGGGTATTGATTGTTTCAGAGAAAATTCATTTTGATGACGCCAAACAACAAGCAAAAATGACTGATTTACATTTGGACTTTAAGCGTGCCAATGGATACAGTGAATTAGAGATTGCCGCTAAACGCCAATCGATAGAAAATGTACTGATTACTGACAATAAACAAACGCACTTTGAGCGGTTTGATAATGCGGGATTTGATCGAAGCTTGTGTCACTTCCAGTGTCTTAATTTTGCTTCCTTTTTAGCAATTAAATAGCGGTAAAATAAGCTTCATTATGTTACTTATGATTGACAATTACGATTCATTCACTTACAACCTAGTGCAGTACTTTGGCGAACTAGGGCAAACAGTGCAAGTGCATCGTAACGATGAAATTACCGTGCAAGAAATTGAAAAACTTCAACCAGAGTTTTTAGTGATTTCTCCTGGCCCTTGCACACCAAACGAAGCGGGAATCTCAATTGAAGCCATTAAACACTTTTCTGGAAAAGTGCCAATGTTAGGCGTTTGTTTAGGTTTCCAAGCAATGGTACAAGCTTTTGGGGGCAACGTAATTGGTGCCAAAAAAATCATGCATGGAAAAGTATCACCCGTACACCACACCAATACAGGTGTGTTTACTGACTTAAAAAACCCTTTGAATGCCACACGCTATCATTCATTGGTAGCTGAACAATCTAGCCTACCTGATTGTTTTGATATCACTTCTTGGACTAAAAACGATCAAGGCGATATTGATGAAATTATGGGTATTAAACATAAAGATTTTGCGCTTGAAGGCGTACAATTTCACCCAGAATCTATTTTGACTGAAGAAGGTCATGAGATGCTGAATAACTTTTTGAAAGGAAAAAAATAAAACAAATAACGATTATGGAAATATTAGAATTTTTACTCAACGACGATCAAATATTCACAACCATCACCTTGGCGGTTTTAATTGCGCTCTTTATTGGCAATATAGTTGCTGATAAGATTAAAAAATATGAAGATGTTGATGCTAATACTGCAGTTGCATTAATGGATGAGGAAGGCTTAACCATTTTAGATGTGCGTGAAGATAAAGAAAGAAAGTCAGGTTATCTTGCTAAGAGCAAACATATTCCATTAGCACAAGTTAAAAACAAACTTGATACACTAGATACCAATAAAAAGGTTTTAGTTTATTGCCGTAGCGGCTCTCGTTCATCGCACATTGCTGGTTTACTGACTCGCAATAACTTTGAACATGTTTACAACTTAAAAGGTGGTATCAATGCGTGGCAACGCGCTAATCTACCAATTAAAAAATAACTGATAATTTAAAAAAATGAAAAAAAATATTATTTATTGCTCTGACACTTGTCCATTTTGCCAAAGAGCTTATCAATTGCTCGAAAGAAAAGGTATACCTTTTCAAAAAATATATGTAAAAAATCAAAATGATTGGGAGGAAGTGATGGAAAAAACTGGTAGAAATACCGTGCCTCAAGTCTTTGTTAATGGTACGCATGTGGGTGGTTTTGATGATTTATCAGCGGCTGAACAATCTGGCCGATTGGATGATATTTTAAATGGCTAACCTCTCCATTGTTGGCGCTGGTGCTTGGGGTAGTGCGCTATCTATCGCACTATCTGACAACTTTGATGTCATCTATTTACACACCCACACTCAAGAGGAAGTTACTACACTTCAACCAAAACACCCTGCTTTACCAGTCAACTACAAAAGCAATGTTGAATTAACATCTGATTTATCAAAAATTAGGCAATCTGAAAGTATTTTGATTGCCGTACCAAGTTATGGTTTTGCTACAACCCTGGAAGCCATCAAGCCCTTCTTAAATTCAGAACAAGTAATTGCCTGGGTAACCAAAGGCTTTGACACTAATCACCAATGTTTTTTACATGAAAGTTTTGAATCAATTTTAACTGATTATTCAAGTTGTGTGATCTCGGGCCCCAGTTTTGCCTTCGAGGTCGCCAGCCAAAAGCCTGCCGCACTTACTGTTGCTTCAAAGGATAAAAATACTCGAGATTATTGGGCTAAAGCTCTACGTACCCAAACATTAAGGGCTTATACCAACGAAGATATTATTGGTGTAGAAGTAGGTGGATCGGTTAAAAATATCCTGGCCATCGCTGCTGGTATCGCATTAGGTTTGGGTTATGGTGCCAACACACAAGCGGCTCTTATTACCCGAGGCCTGGCTGAAATGATCCGTCTGGGAAAAGCACTAGGTGCACAAGAATCAACCTTCAATGGCTTGTCAGGGTTAGGTGATCTAGTTTTAACCTGTTCTGATGACCTTTCAAGAAACCGTCGGTTTGGCAAAGAATTGGCCAACAATTGTAGTGTTGATCAAGCATTAGAAAATGTTGGCGCCACGGTTGAAGGGCTTAATACGCTAGAATTAATACTGTCAATTGCAAAGAAAAATCAAATAGAGATGCCTATTTGTGAGCAAGTGTATCAAGTTACTCGGGGGCTAATAACACCGACTGAGGCAGTTAACCACTTAATGTCAAGAGAACAAGTTAACGAATGATTCTCGATTTATTGAGGCATGGCGAACCTCAAGGTGGTCGCTTATACCGAGGAAATCAAGACGATGCACTTACCGAAAAAGGCTGGCAACAAATGCTGGATTCCACCCAAGGAAAGACCTGGGATTTTATTGCGACATCGCCACTTGTTCGATGTGCCGATTTCGCCAAGTATTTATCTGAAACTCAACAAACCCCCTACCAAATATTTAATGACCTTGAAGAACTGGGATTTGGGGACTGGCAAGGCAGAAGTGCAAATGAAATTGGCCAAGATGTTGTTAATCAATTTAAAGATAACCCTATAGCTAATCGTCCTCCAAATGCTGAAAACTTAGTTGATTTTCAGATGAGAGTTTTATCAGTATTAGAACTAATTATCCAAAATAAACATCAATATCAATCCATTTTAGTTGTTGCCCATGCGGGCGTAATTCGAGTGATAAAATCGTATTTATCTCAGTCTCCTATTGAAAAAATGTTTACAATAGAGGTCATTTCTGGATCTTGTGAACAATTTGAAATTTAAAGACTTACTGATTGTTTTTACAATATTTTCTAATCCAATTCATGCAAATGAATTTTGGGGATTGGAAGCATGGATGAATTCAATTCAAACACCTAATTTTGATCAAATTAAAGATATTAAAGTACGCAAAGAAACTTTCTTCTCATATCTATTGCCTGAAATAAATAATCAAAATTCAAAAATTATTGAGCTAAGAAATAATATTAAGAGTGGACAGGTTGACACACCCACATTGTCATCACTAAAAAAATATTATCGACTCAGTCCTAAAGCAACTAATGCAGAATTACTCAGCTCAGTTGACATAGTACCCGCATCGTTAATATTAGCCCAAGCCGCTTATGAATCAGACTGGGGGCGTTCTCGATTTGCCAAATATTATCATAATTTTTTTGGGCTGTGGTGTTTCAAGAAAGGTTGTGGCGTTGTGCCACTTAGACGTAGTAAGGACGCTACACACGAAATTGTAAAGTTTTCTTCGCTATCTAAAGGTATAGAATATTATCTTTTGTCTATTAACCGAAATTCTGCTTATAAGATTCTTAGAAAGATCAGAAAACATAAGCGTGATACCCAGCAACCAATTACAGGAACAGGGCTAGCTGAAGGTCTAGAAAATTACGCACAAATCGGCTATGACTATGTTGAGACTGTTCAAGCTATTATTAGGCACAACAAACTAGATCAATACGACTACCAAATTTGAGGCAATAAAAAACCCGCATAAAGCGGGTTTTTTTGAAACCAAATAAGGAATCTTTTAACGTTTTGAAAACTGCTCGCTCTTACGTGCTTTCTTGTGGCCAACTTTCTTACGTTCCACAACTCTAGCATCACGAGTCACAAATCCTGCTTTACGAAGCTCAGATCTAAGGTCGTTATCATAAGCCATTAATGCACGAGTCACACCTAAACGAATCGCACCCGCTTGGCCTGTGTCACCACCGCCTTTAACTATGATGTTGAAATCAAACTTATCTCTCATTTCAATAGTGTCTAGCGGCTGGTTAATAATCATTGAAGAAGTTTCACGACCAAAATATTCGCTCATTGGGCGCTTATTTACTGTAAATACACCTTTGCCTTTCGTCATGTAAACGCGAGCTACTGATGTTTTTCTTCTGCCTGTTGCGTAAAATGTTTCTGCTTTTGCCATAATAATTTCTTACCTTAAATATCTAAAATTAAATTTCTAAAAGCTGAGGCTGTTGCGCACCATGCGTGTGCTCAGAACCTGCAAATACTTTCATTTTTCTAAACATGTCTCTGCCTAATGGGCCTTTTGGTAACATGCCTTTAACTGCCTTATTAATAATCTCTTCAGGCTTCTTAGCTTGCAAATCTTTAAATGCAATCGACTTTAGACTACCAACATAACCTGTATGGTGATGATACATCTTGTCTTCAAATTTATTACCTGTTACCTTTACTTTTTCAGCGTTAACGATAACGATGTAATCGCCCGTATCAGTATGTGGCGTGTACTCAGCTTTGTGCTTACCACGAAGACGAGATGCAACCTCTGTTGCTAAACGACCTAGTGTTTTGCCATCGGCATCCACCAATAACCAGTCTCTTTTTACTTCATGTGCTTTAGCGCTAAATGTTTTCATAATTGTTAAATCTATCTACGTACAGAATAATCGGACTATTATAATCACTTTTTGTTTTGATTGGAAGCTTATCATGCAATTTTAACAAGAAAAACTTAATATCAAACATAGGCTTTTAATGACGATTATGATAAGATTTAATAAATATGATTAACTCACATGCACATTTAGATTTTGATGAAATGAATGCAATCGCTGAAAATGCGGTGGCTATTGTGCCAAGTATTGGTAAACAAAACTGGATCGATGTGCAAATGTATCCGTATTTTTCGCTAGGCATTCACCCGTGGTTGGTGGAATATCACACACAACAAGATCTAGACCATTTAGAGTATTTGATTAAGTGCAATAACCCGATTGCTATCGGCGAATGCGGGCTCGATTATATTAAAGAAATCGACAAAAAAACTCAATTACACTTTTTTACTGCACAATTAACAATGGCACAAAAGTATGGATTACCCGTGGTGATTCATGCGGTCAAATCTACAGAAGATGTTATTTTTTTGTTGAAAAAATATTCCAAAGTTAAAGGAGAGATTCACGGCTTCTCTGGCAGTGAAGTTCAAGCTCAATTACTAACAAAAATGGGCTTTTACTTAGGTTTCGGCATGCAGATCACGAATCTAAAATCATCGAGACTCCGGCAAATCGTTAAAAACTGCCCACTCGAATTTATTCTTATTGAAACTGACGATCATTCCAACCCTGATGATTTAATCTTAGTTGCACAAGAAATTGCTAAACTAAAACAAATATCACTAGAAGAAGTAGTGCAACAATGTGATAATAACGCAGTTAATCTATTTAATTTAAAATAGCACTATACTCAGTTCAACACCCCTCTTTAGGGGTGAAAAAGGAAAAGACGAAGAAAGAAATGGCTGGAAGTTGCGCACGTACTGAAATACTATTAGGCCAACAAGGCTTGGCACGTTTAGCCGAATCTCACGTTTTAATCGCTGGCCTTGGTGGTGTAGGTGGCGCTTGTGCAGAAGCACTATGTCGTGCGGGTATAGGCACGCTCACCTTAGTTGATTTTGATACAGTTGAAAAAACTGATCTAAATCGACAATTAATCGCGCTTCACTCAACGCTGAATTTGCCAAAAGTTGAGGTATTGACTGATCGGTTGCACGATATCAATCCTGACACTGTTATTATCAAGCGCAACGAATTTATCAATCGAGAAAAGGCTGAGGCTATTGCTATTGAGGATGAACTTGATTTTGTCGCTGATTGTATTGATGCGATTGCTTATAAAACGGTACTTATTGACAGTTGTAATAAATCTGGAAAACCGATTATTTCTAGCATGGGTGCTGGCGGCAGACTGGATCCAACTCAAGTAAAAATATCACGCATGGACAAAACTGAAAATTGTGCTTTAGCACGTGAAATGCGTAAGCAGCTCAGGCGTATTCGAGCATCGCTCAAATTTCCTGTGGTGCACTCCACTGAGGTGCAAATCAAAGCATTGCCTCACCAAGAAGTAATAGCAACTGATACTTCGCCTGCTGGCAGACCAAGAGCTGTCAATGGTGCAATCTCTTATATGCCTAATATCTTTGGGCTAATGATGGCCGGACATATTATTCAAACTCTATTAAAATCTTAATAAATTACTCAAGGAAAAGATCATGGTTAGTACCGAGACTCCAGTTTGTGACTTTAACACGCCAGCAATTGATTTCAATCTAAAAGGTGTTGATGGACAAATACACACACTAGAAAGTTGCCAAGGTAAAAACGGCTTATTGGTTATGTTTATTTGCAATCATTGCCCATATGTTAAAGCTATTATTGATCGCATTATTCGAGATACCAAAGATCTTAAAGCTATGGGGCTTAATACCGTAGCGATTATGTCTAATAATCCAGATGAATACGAAGCAGATTCTTTTGAAAATATGCAAAAAATTGCTAAAGAGATGGATTTTCCGTTTCCCTATTTAATCGATGAAACACAAGAAGTGGCGAAAGCCTATGGTGCTGTTTGTACGCCTGATTTTTTTGGCTATAATGCCAATTTAGAATTACAATATCGCGGCCGACTTGATGCATCACGCAAAGAATCTGCAGCAGCAGATGTAAAACGTGATTTGTTCGAAGCCATGAGCCAAGTGGCCACAACCAGTCAAGGCCCTAAGGATCAAATTCCATCAATGGGCTGTTCAATCAAGTGGTACTAACTGATTTATATAATAAAAAACTAATATAAGTCAGTTAGCGTATAATTGCGGTCTTTGTCTGCGACTAAAAGACCATGTCTGAAAATAAAACCGATAACAAACCTGATAACAAACCTCAGGCCAAATTTAGTGATTTTGGCCTATCTGATTCAATCATAAAAGTATTAGATTCTATCGGTTATGAAACGCCATCACCCATTCAAGAGCAATGTATCACTCACCTGCTAAAAGGTGAAGATATTATTGGCCAAGCGCAAACAGGTACCGGTAAGACGGCGGCTTTTGCTCTACCTTTGCTAGACAATATTGACCTTAGCTTGAACGCGCCTCAATTACTCATTCTAGCACCAACGCGCGAATTAGCCATTCAAGTGTCAGAAGCTGTGCAGGTTTATGCACGTGGTCTAAAAGGTTTTCACGTATTGCCAATTTATGGTGGGCAATCATACGACATTCAACTACGCCCATTAAAGCGAGGTGTGCACTGTGTTGTTGGCACACCAGGTCGAGTTATGGACCACATTAAAAAAGGCACTCTAAAACTCGATAAATTAAAATCATTTGTCTTAGATGAAGCTGATGAAATGCTAAAAATGGGATTTATTGATGATATTAAATGGGTAATGGAGCGTATCCCTGAGCAACGTCAAATCGCGTTATTTTCAGCTACTATGCCGAATGTTATCAAACGTGTTGCGGAACAGTTTTTAAACAAACCTAAATTAGTTAAAGTTAAAAATAAAACTGAAACAGCGCCCACAATCAAACAAAAATATTGCCTGGTTGGTGGTCTAAGCCAAAAATTAGATGCACTCACTAGAATTTTAGAAGTGACCGAGTTTGACGCAATGATTATTTTTGCTAGAACCAAAACACTAACCGTTGAGCTGTCTGAAAAACTTTCTGCAAGAGGGTTTTCAGCAGAGGCCATTAATGGCGATATCCAGCAAAGCCAACGTGAGAAAATTATTAACAAATTTAAAAAAGGTGGTATTGATATCTTGATTGCCACTGATGTTGCTGCTCGTGGACTAGACGTTCCTCGTATTTCTCACGTGGTGAACTATGACATTCCTCAAGATGCAGAAACCTATGTGCACCGTATTGGTCGTACTGGTCGTGCTGGACGTGAAGGTGAAGCGATTTTATTTGTATCGCATCGCGAGAGACGTATGCTCAACAATATTGAACGTGTCACACGTCAAAAAATTGAACCGCTTGAATTACCAACTGCAAAAATCATTAATGAAAAACGCGTCGATACATTCAAAAAGAAAATAACCGAGACCATTAGTAATCAAGATTTAAGTGTTTTTGAAAAATTGGTGACTGAGTTTCAAGAAGCTAACGAAGAAACTTCTCACCTTAAAGTGGCGGCAGCTTTGGCGCATATCGCTCAAGGCAATGAGCCGTTATTATTATCCGAAAAAGAACCTAGTTTTGGCAGAGATCAAAAACCAGGTGAAGAAAAAGTTGTACCGGTAGAGGCGAGCCCTCTTAAAGATCATCCGCAAATACCGATGCGTCGCTACAAACTTGAAGTGGGCAATAATAACAACATCAAGCCTGGAAACATCCTTGGCGCTATCGCTAACGAAGCAGATATGGATAGTGAATACATTGGCTCTATTCAGATCTTTGATAACTTCTCTACAGTAGACCTGCCTGATGAGATGCCAAAGGAAACCTTTGAAGTTCTGAAAAAAACGGTGGTTAATGGCAAACGCCTAAACATCATTGAGCTCACTGAGAAAAATAACAAAGCAACTGTTGGCGGAAATAAGCCAGGAAAACGTAACTTTGGTCGCGGGAAATTTTCCAAAGGTGGTAAAAATGACAGACGTGGTGGTAAAGACTCTCGTGGTGGCGATAGAAGAGGCGGCGACCGAAACAGAAAGCCAAAATTCTCACGCTCTAAGCCTAAAAAATAAATAGTCAAACCATTTACATTTAAAGTGGGTTAAAATGGCAGGCGCTGGTAAAGAATACGGCTACTATTTATATTTTGTTGTTTGAACTTTTTCAAGTTTCTCTAAGTTATAAAGGTGGTATGTTTTTTCGGTAATTTTTTAACTTATAGGAGACATCATGTCTACAACAGGAAAGGTCAAATGGTTTGACGCAAAAAAAGGTTTTGGTTTTATTGAGCAAGAAAGTGGTGACGATGTATTCGTTCACTTCCGTGCTATTCAAGGTGACGGTTACAAATCACTAGAAGAAGGTCAAGAAGTAGAATTCGACTTAGAAGATGGTGCTAAAGGTCCTCAAGCGGCTAATGTACAACCACAGTAATTTTTAATTAAATTATTGATAAAAACCCAGTCTAATCACTGGGTTTTTTATTGCCTAAAATTCGTTAAAATAAGCTTATGAAAACATTTTATTGGTACGACTATGAGACTTTTGGCATCAGCCCAAAAGTGGATCGAATATCACAATTTGCAGGTATTCGAACCGATGAAAATCTTAATATATTAGATGAGCGCATGTTCTATTGTAAGCCAACGCATGATTGCCTACCTGCACCAGAAGCGTGTGCCATTACCGGTATTAGCCCACAACTGTGCGAACAGAAAGGTGTAACTGAACATGAATTTATTAAAAAAATAAACAACGAATTCACCACGCCTGATACTTGTATTGTTGGTTACAACTCTATTCGTTTTGATGATGAATTTACTCGCTACGCCCTATATCGTAACTTTATAGACCCTTACGCTTGGCATTGGAAAAACGGCAATACACGCTGGGATATTTTGGATGTGGTGCGTTTGTGCTATGCATTAAAAAAAGACACAAGCCTAAAGTGGGTACATAACGAAGAAGGTAAACCTATTTTTAAATTAGATCAACTTTCGCTGGCTAATGGCATTGAACACGCCAATGCGCACGATGCATTGGCCGATGTGCGTGCCACCATTGCGATTGCAAAAATCATTAAAGACACGCAACCACAATTGTTTGATTATGCCTTTAGTTTGCGTGAAAAGAAAACAGTCGAAGGTAAGATAAAATTGTTTGAGCCAATGCTGCATACTTCTGGCATGTACCCTGCCACACTATCTTGTACGCGCTTGGCAGTCGCATTGGCTTATCACCCAGAATACAATGACCGAGCCATTGTATTTAACCTTGATCAAGATCCGTCTATATTTCTAGCAATGGATATTGAAGAATTAAAAACCCTAATGTTTACCAAACAGTCTGAATTACCAGAAGGGATTAAACGCTTAGATATTAAGGATTTGATTTTTAATAAAAGCCCAATGTTTGTACCCAATGTTTACAAACTCGACCCTAAAGTTGTGGCGCAACTGCAAATTGATATGGATACTTGTATGCAACGTTTGTCTTTTATTAAGGACAACAAAACTGCAATTAGTAAAATCGCTCAAGATCTTTATAAGAACGATCGAGACTACGCCGACACTAATGATGTTGATCAATCTTTATACGGTGGCTTTATAGACAATGTTGACAAGCGTATTGGTGATCAAATACAAATGTTGGGCATGGATGAATTAAAAGATTTTCACCCTAAGTTTAAAGATGAAAAACTCAGTATTTTGCTAATGCATTTTAAAGCTAGAAATTACCCTGAAACACTTAGTGAAGCTGAAGCTGAAGACTGGTTTGAAACTGTACAAGGCAGAGTGCAAGCTGGTGAAAATGGTTATTTAAATATTGATGAGTACTTTGAGCGTATTAACACTATGCGTCAGCAACACCCCCACAAAGAAAAACTCTGGCAACAACTAGAAGCTTATGGTGAATCTTTCTTCTAACATTATCAGCATTTATAGCAAATAGGTCATTTTGCAGTCATGAAAAATATCTGGTATAATTTTCGTTCCTTTAAGAAAACAATAGAAAGAAAGAAATGAACGCAGAAACTCGTTTTGAAATGTTTGAAAGATTGTTGAAAAAGATACCTAATCCAACAACAGAATTAAACTATTCCACCCCATTTGAACTACTAGTCGCCGTCACTTTATCAGCACAGGCAACAGATAAAAGCGTCAATAAAGTAACGGATAAATTATTCCCAATTGCTAACACGCCTGAGGCAATTTTTGAATTGGGTGAAGACACGCTCAGGAATACAATTAAGACGATTGGTTTATTCAATTCAAAAGCCAAGCACATCATTCAGGCTTGTAAGATTTTGATTGAAAAGTACGACTCAAGTGTACCAGAGACTCGTAAAGAGTTAGAAGCCCTACCAGGTGTTGGTCGTAAAACTGCGAATGTCGTTTTAAACACGGCTTTTGGCCACCCGACGATTGCCGTTGACACGCACATCTACCGTGTGGCTAATCGTACAGCAATTGCCAGTGGCAAGACTGTGCTAGAAGTTGAAAAGAAGTTGGTTAAATTCATCCCTGATGAATTTAGAGTGCCTGCACACCACCTAATGATCCTTCATGGTCGCTACACTTGCAAGGCACGTTCACCACTATGTCCTGATTGTATCTTATTAGATCTTTGTGAATACGAAGAAAAAAATCTATAGTCACTTAGCTTTATAATAGAGCCCATGCTCTACACTCAAGATAGAACGCAACAGCGTCAATTCCTTGCCAATGCTTGGCAAAAATTTCTAGATAAAAAGGCACTCGACCCACTCGAGGATCAGCTCACTCAAGTAATTGAGATGCATCCAGAGTATCACAAACTCATCAGTAATATTGAGTCTGATTTCTTTCCCGAAAGCGGTGAAGTTAACCCTTTTCTACATATCAACCTACATTTATCGTTAAGAGAGCAACTATCGATTAATCAGCCACAAGGTATCAACGAATATTATCAAAAAATACTAGAGAAAGTTAAAGATCCACACGAGGTTGAACATCTGATGATGGATTGTATTGCACAGATGATTTTTTCATCACAAAAAAATAACATGCCCATGGATCATCAAGCCTATATTCGCTGCTTGGAAGTACAATCTAGAACTTAAATTTAATGTCAATTGACGCGCTCATTAAACAACACCTTGACTTAAGCGTTATTAGCAAACAATCAGTAAGCACAGGTTTATTTTCTGCTGATCAGGCTCTATTATCTGATGGCAATACTGTCTTTATTAAATATCAATCAAACCCTAGCCAACAATTAATTAATGAAGGCAGGGAATTAGCTTTATTAGGAAGAACCATTCACACGCCAACAGTGCTAGGTAGTTGTGAGTATTGCTTAATATTGGAATGGGTTGATATTCAACCCAACCCAAATATGCAATCACAAATGGGGCAAGCGCTTGCTACTCTTCATCAAAATACCAGTGATTACTTTGGATTTGAGTTTGATAATAAAATTGGAAAAACTCCTCAAATCAACGGTGTTGGTCAAAATATTGACAATTGGGCTGATTTTTATTGGGAGTATCGACTGCTATACCAAATAACTTTGGCGCACCAAAATACTTTACTCAGTCCAACCGATTATCAACAACTCCTTCAAGTTAAAAACACCTTACCAAACTTATTAGACAACACAATCAAGCCTTCATTGCTTCATGGCGATTTATGGTCTGGCAATGCACTAAGTGGAAGGTATCATCCTTATTTTATTGATACTGCCAGTTATTATGGACATCGAGAAGTCGATTTTGCGCTGACATTTATGTTTGGTGGGTTTGGTGATGATTTTTATCAAAGTTATAATAAAACTTATCCGCTAGATAGTGGTTTTGCTGAAAGAAAACCACTCTATATGCTTTATCACTATCTGAATCATTTGAATATTTTTGGTGGTGGCTACCATGCCAGCACTATGAACTGCGTTAGTCAGCTATTAGACTAAGTTTTCCAATTCACAAAATTGGTTAATAACTGTAAACCATCGTGCTGTGATTTTTCCGGGTGGAATTGTACTGCAAACATATTATCTTGCGCAATTGCACAGGTAAAGTCAACACCATAATCAGTCGACCCAGCTACAACAGAGTGATCGGCTTCTTTTACATAATAACTGTGTACACTATAAAAACGTGCATTGTCATCAATATTGTGCCAAAGTGGATGCTCTATTTCTTGTTTTACGGTATTCCACCCCATATGTGGGATTTTAAGATCACTTTTCTCAAATTTAACCACATCTCCTGGGATTATTGACAACCCATTAGTGCCACCATTTTCTTGTGAATGATCAAATAAAAGTTGTAGTCCTAAGCAAATACCCAAAAAAGGTTTTTCTTGTGCGGCTTGTTTAATGACATCAACCAAGCCATGTTCATTCAATGCCTGCATACACGCGCCCATCGCTCCCTGACCAGGAAATACAACACGATCAGCTTCGCTAATTAGCGTTGCATCATCAGTAAGAAAGACTTGATCATTAGGTGCAACGTGTTCAATGGCTTTTTGCACTGAACGCACGTTACCCATGCCATAGTCAACAATGGCTATGGCCATAATTTATAAGCTACCTTTGGTCGATGGGATGACGCCAGCTTGACGTTCATCTGGTGTGACTGCCATGCGCAACGCCCTACCGAAAGCCTTAAAGATGGTCTCAGCTTGGTGGTGAGAATTTACCCCCTTAAGGTTATCAATGTGCAAGCTAATCAAGGCGTGATTAACAAACCCTTGGAAGAATTCAGAAATTAAATCCACATCAAAGGTGCCAATCATTGCGCGTGTAAAGTTAACATTAAGCTCTAAGCCAGGACGACCAGATAGATCTAACACGACACGTGACAAAGCCTCGTCTAATGGTACATATGAATGTCCATAACGGGTAAATCCTGCTTTATCGCCGACTGCTTGTGCAAATGCCTGACCTAAAGTAATGCCGATATCCTCAACACTGTGGTGATCATCAATTTCAGTATCACCATCACATTTAATATTTAAATCCATTAAACCATGACGAGCAATTTGATCCAACATGTGGTCTAAAAAAGGTACACCGGTATCAATATTTGCCTGACCAGTGCCATACAAATTAAGTTCAACATCAATGTCTGTTTCGTTGGTTTTTCTTGATACTTTAATCATATTTTATTTTTTATAAATATTCTTCAATCAAAATTTCAGCAATTTGAATCGTGTTGAGTGCTGCGCCTTTACGGATATTATCAGAAACTACCCACAAGTTGAGGCCTTTCTCATAAGATATGTCTTCACGAATACGACTAACAAACGTATCATCATGGTTAGTTGCCTCAACAAATGGTGTGGCATAACCACCATCTTCACGTTTGTCCATCACTGTCACACCGTTTGCATTCGATAATATTTCAGTGGCTTCAGCTGCAGTAACCTTCTTTTTGGTTTCAATATTAATGGCCTCAGAATGACCATAAATTACCGGCACACGAACCGCTGTTGGATTAACCAAGATGTTTTCATCTTCGAAAATCTTTTGCGTCTCCCACACCATTTTCATTTCTTCTTTGGTATAACCATTCTCTTGAAATACATCAATATGAGGAATCACATTAAAAGCAATTTGCTTTGGGTACACTTCAACATCAACATCAGTATTACCACCGAGTAGCTTTGTTGTTTGATCAATTAACTCAGAAATAGCTTCCTTGCCAGAACCTGATACCGCTTGATAAGTAGCAACATTAATACGTTCGATACCCACCGCGTCATAAATCGGCTTTAGTGCTACCAACATTTGAATCGTTGAACAATTAGGATTGGCAATAATATTGCGTTTTGTATAGCCTGCAATTGCATGCGGATTGACTTCTGGCACCACCAAAGGAATGTCTTCATCACGACGAAAATGTGCTGTATTATCAATCACCACACAGCCAGCTTCTGCCGCTATTGGTGCATATTTTTCAGAAATATGACCGCCTGCCGAGAACAAACCCACTTGTGCTTGAGAGAAATTAAAGGTATCCAGATCTTGTACTGTCCAACTTTTACCTTGGCACATCACTTTTTTACCCGCAGAATTTGCACTAGCTAAAGGATATAAATTATTAATTGGAAAATTACGCTGTTCTAAAATTGAAAGAATAGTTTCGCCTACAGCGCCTGTTGCGCCAACAACGGCAACGTCAAATGTCTTACTCATAAGTATAAAATTTAAAAATTATAAAACTTGGGTATTATACTTGATTGTCAATGTCGATAAATTGATGCTTAAGATCAAATTTATCACTCAAATGTTGACATAAAGCTTGCACACCATAACGCTCAGTTGCATGATGGCCTGCTGAAATAAAAGCAATATTGTTTTCTTTAGCAATTGCTGGGATTTGCTCTGAAACCTCTCCGGTAATAAAACAATCAGTCCCCACTTTGATTCCATGCTTAATATAGCTTTGCGCGCCACCCGTACACCAGGTTACGTGTTTGAGTTGTTTGTTGTCATCGCCAAATGTTAATGGCACTCTACCTAGAGCCTGATCAACGGTTTGTGAAAAATCTGCCAACGTTGTATTAATCTCGCCTTTCCATACCAAGGTATCACCAATTGGCGTTGGATTTTGGATACCAAGCTTTTTTGCTAGCTCGATATTGTTACCGACCTCAGTATGTGCATCCAGTGGCAAATGGTAAGCAAATAAGTTAATATTATTGGCCAGTAATTGTGCGATTCGATTGCGCTTTATGCCGATAATATTGGCATCTTCATTTTTCCAAAAAAAACCGTGATGAACAAACAAGGCATCTGCTTTTTCGTCAATCGCGCGTTCAATCAAATCTAGATTAGCACTAACACCTGAGACAATATTAGTGATTTCTGTACGCCCTTCAATCTGTAAGCCGTTCGGGCAATAGTCATCAAACTGACTAACATTGAGATAGTCAGCGCAATAGCTTGCCAAGTCTGTTTGATTAACCATAATAAGCTTTAACGATACTAATGAACAAGGTATTTTCTTCCACACTTCCAACAGTAACACGTAAACAATCATCTAAATTTGGCGCACTACTTAGGTTCTTAATCAGTACCCTTTGAGCTTTTAGCGCCTCAAACAATGCATTAGCGCCTGGTGCTTTAAATAAAATAAAGTTCGCTTGAGATGGATAAACCCTTAAACCATCGATAGAACTTAAAGCTTTCGATAAATTAGCCCGCTCAGCAAGGATCGCCTTAGCATTTTTATCAATCTCGTCTTTCTCTTGCAATAAAAAATTGGCACTCACCTGAGTTAAAGTATTGATATTGTAAGGCAATCTTAGTTTGTCTAATTCGCCCACTGTGTCTTTGGCACCTATTAACAACCCTAAACGCAAACCAGCAAAACCGATCTTAGAAACTGTTCTAAGTAATACTAGATTTGGATACTTGGCAATGTCCATCAAGAAACTGTCATCTGCATAAGCATAATAAGCCTCATCTAGCACCACCATCGCATCAGTTGAAGTGATAATCGTCTCAATTGACGAACGCTCAAAGGCATTTCCAGTCGGATTATTTGGATAAGCAATAAAAATAAGTTTTGGATTGTGCATCTCTATAGCTGACAACGTTTCCGATAAATCAATCTCAAAATTATCGTCTAAATTAACACCTTGATAATTTAAGCGCGTGAACTTTGCAATCATTCCATACATCACAAAGCTTGGCTCAATGCTCAAGATTGTGTCACCCGTTTCACAAGCTAAGGCCAGGAGTTGAATTAATTCATCAGAACCATTACCCAACAACACGCCAAACTCATCAGGAATATTCATCAATTCACGTAATGTTTGCTGTAGTTTGTCAGCATTGGGGTTTGGGTATCGATTGAGGTTGGTATCAGCCAAATAAGCTAAATACTGGTCAGTTAATTCATCTGGCAACGGGAATGGAGACTCCATTGCATCGAGTTTAACCATATCATCAGACGCAGGCACGTGATAAGCACTAATTGCTTGAATATCAGGGCGAAGCCAATTGTTAATAAAACTCATTATTTGGGTAATTCACGATTAGGATGGTATTGCATTTTACCTATACTCTTTGCATTTAATAGGCTTTGATAAGTGTAGTCTAGTGCGCGTTTACAAGCAATATTTACATCAACACCAGAGGCTAGTAGTGCACTAATGGCACTTGACAACGTACAGCCAGAGCCATGATAGTCGCCCGGTAGTTTAACGTAAGTAAAACGTTCTACACATCGACCATAGCGATATAAGCGATGCTCTATCTCATCTTTTGATGTATCTGTAGTAGTGAGCAATATCCACTCACAAGGCAGCGACTCAACAGCTTTCTGTTCATCATCTGTTGACGATAGTGCTTTTAATTCTGCAACATTTGGTGTTAATATATTCACCATTGGCAACAACTCTTGCTGAAGACTTTTTAATGCTTCATCGTCTAATAATTTTTGGCTACTACTAGAGCTAACAATGGGGTCAAGCACAATTGTTAATGCTTCACCTGTTTTCAATAAAGAAGCTATGGTTTGAATCTGGCGCTTTGATGACAATAAGCCAATTTTCACTACTGAAAAATTTATATCCTCTTTAAGATGATTAAACTGCTCAGCAATAATTTTTTCATCAACAGTCTGTGTTGATTTGACTGATTGAGTATTTTGTACCGTAAGTGTTGTCGCAATCGGCAATGGCGTTACGCCAAATTGATTAATGGTCTCAATATCAGCACCAATACCTGCCGCTCCACAAGGGTCAAGCCCAGATAAAACTAAAACAGTGTCTAGCACGTTAAGATTACTGGGATTCTTTTTGAATTAAGTAATTGACCACTTCAAACATCCTTTTCTCTCCACCTGCGTGCTTAGCATCCACCCAATATTTTCCATTCACAACAAAGGTTGGAACACCACTGGTTTTGTATTTCACGGTATTAATCTTCGATTTATTCACTTTAATACGTACTGAAAATGACTTGAAAGCATCGTTAGCATGTTTTTCATCAACACCATGATCAGTCAACCAATCCACAAAATCTTCTTGATCTAAGAAAGGCGTTTGGTGTAAATGAATCGCATCAAATAAAGCGCCGTGCAGTCTGTCTACCTCGCCCAATTGCTCCAAAACATAATAAAAAATAGCACCATTTTTCCAACGCTCAGAAAAGACGGCTGGTTGACGAATAAATACTGCAGAATCAGGAAGTTTTTTTAACCATCGCTCAACTAAAGGTTCAACGCTGAAACAGTGTGGGCAATAATACCAAAATAACTCTCGAACCTCTACTTTGTCACCCGTGACTGTTTTTACTGGTTTGTCTAAAACAACATAATCTTCATTAGCAACATAATTGGCAATGGCAATATTAGCATAAATAGCCGTTAAGAAAATAACAGCAAAAGAAAGGATTTTTTTCATAATTTTCTCACTCTTATTAAAGAACTTGATTGATATTATACTGCGTTAAACGATATTCGTTGTCAGATTGGAATCTTTGCCATAACACTTGATAAGTTTGCCCTTCAACTGGATGGATTAAATCAGCACTGAGCTGTGCTAAAGGTGCTAGAACAAAAGCGTATTTAAGAACATCATCTCTTGGCAAATTGGCTTCTTGATCAATAACATCATCATATAGCACCAAATCTAAATCAATCTCCCTAGAAGAGAATTTTGGTTGGCTTCTGTCTCTACCAATTTTATCCTCTATATTTTTAAGCACACTACTTGTGTCAACAATATTTAAACTTGTTATTGCATTAACCCCAATATTATAAAAATCATCTCCCTTGAATCCTTGCGCAGGTGAACTATAAATATCAGAAATTTCAATATCGGAAAAATTAAACTTCAACATGTCAATTGCGTTCGCTATATTTTTTTCACGATTTTGATTAGAGCCAATATTGATATGGATATTAGCCATTACTTGACCTTTCAATAATCACTCCAACGCCTTTTGCACCAGTGACTGCCTCACCTTTATTCAAGGTTAATTTGACTTTTTCAACGCCAAACTCATCTAAGATAATCTCTGTAATTTTTTCAGCTAGCGTTTCTACTAGCTGAAACTCGCTGTTTTTAACAAAACCAATTAATCGTTTTGATACCGCCTTATAGTCTAATGTTTGATCAATATGGTCTGTCTCGCTTGCCGCCTTAATATCGGCTGACATTTCAATATCAAGTACGATGTCTTGACGGATCTGCCTCTCCCAATCGTAAATCCCAATGACTGTATCAATTTTTAAACCTTGTATAAATACTATATCCATGCTTAAATTAAAAGTAGAAAATTAAAAGTTGAAATTATATGTTACCAACACTCATTGTTTGCGCTTATCTTATTGGATCTATTTCAGCGGCAATCATTGTTTGTAAAATTTTAAACCTTCCTGACCCTAGAACACAAGGCTCCAACAACCCTGGCGCGACTAATGTTTTACGTATTGGTGGAAAAAAAGCGGCGGCTGTTGTTTTAATCGGTGACGGATTAAAAGGTGCTATTCCAGTTTTAATCGCCCAATATTTAAATATTGGGCTCTTGGAGTTATCCTTTGTTGCCATGGCAGCTTTTTTAGGTCACGTTTATCCAATATTTTTTGGTTTTAAAGGTGGCAAAGGTGTGGCAACCTTTATTGGCGCCTTGCTCGCGCTTAATTATTTAGTTGGGTTGAGTTTTATCCTAACCTGGTTATTTGTTGCTAAAGTGTTAAAAATATCCTCACTTTCAGCACTGATTGCAACATTATTAACCCCAATTTATTTTTATTTTATTACTGACAATCTTAATACTACTTATATCATTGGTGTGATTTGTCTCTGGATTTTCTTCACCCATAGAAGCAATATTAAAAGAATATTATCAGGCGAAGAAGGGTTGATCAAGTCTTAATATTCACGCCTTTTTTTAATAAATAAAAAGACACTATTGCCAATACGACAATCATCAATAGCAATACACTCATTGATGTCCAAAAATCAGAGGTACTAACTCCTAGAAAGCCTAATCTGAAACTATCAACCATGTAATATATCGGGTTAAATTTACTCACATCCTGCCAAAACTGCGGCAAGATATCAATACTATAAAACATACCACCTAAGTAAGTCATTGGCATCAAAATAAAAGTAGGGACAATAGTGACGTCGTCAAATGATTTTGCATAAATGGCGTTAATAAATCCTGCCAAGGAAAACAAGATAGCAGTCAATAAAAAAGTAAGAAACGTTATTCCTATATTATTGATTTCAAATTCAACAAAAAAGGATGTTGTAATCAATACGCAACAACCAACAACAAACCCACGCACTACGCCACCTGAAGTATAGCCAAGCAGAATTATCCAATATGGCACTGGTGAAACTAACAACTCTTCAATGCTATGATTGAATTTTGACAAGAAGAATGACATCACTGTATTGCTATAAGAGTTAGTAATAACAGTCATTAATATAATGCCTGGAATAATATAAAGTAGATAATCAATGCCTTGCATCTGTCCAATACGCTCGCCCATCAATCCGCCAAATATCAATAGATACAATGTTGTTGTAATAATCGGCGGAAAGATGGTCTGAACCCAAATACGGGAAAATCTCAAAATATCTCTAATAACAATAGTTTTGTAAGCAATCCACATATCAGTTGTCCTTTGTAGTTAAACACAAGAATAGCGTCTCTAGACGATTCTGAGTACTACGAACATGGTCAACACTTATTCCCTGCATTGACAGATCTTGCAAAACATCGGTAATATTTATATCAGACTCTAAAGCAACCTGAAGGGAGTGGTCGTCCAGCCTCTCACAAGTAAACCTTCTCTGTGCAATATTTTTTGGCAATACACTTAAGCTTTCTAGAATCAATACTTGATGTGACACCTTAGACAATAATTTTTTCATGCTGGTTTGTTCGACCACCTCACCTTCATTCAATATAGCAATATTACGACACAAAGATTCTGCCTCTTCTAAATAATGCGTGGTGAGAATAATGGTCATACCTTCACGGTTTAGTTCTTTAAGATATGCCCACATAGAGCGACGAATTTCAACATCAACGCCGGCTGTAGGTTCGTCTAAAATCAAAATCTTAGGTTGGTGGATGAGCGCTCTGGCTAGCATCAAACGACGTTTCATACCGCCAGATAAAGACTTAGCTTGATCCAAACGCTTATCCCAAAGCTCCATTTTCTTCAACAATATATCTGATTGAGCCTTAGCCATTGATTTACTAATGCCATGAAAACCGGCTTGATTAATCAAAATCTCTTCAACTGGCTCAAAAGGATTGAAATTAAATTCTTGCGGCATTAAGCCAATCAGTCTCTTAACTTCATTTTCGTGCGTATCTTGATCTAACCCCAGTATCTTAACTTTGCCATGGGTTTTATGAAGTAAGCCACAAATAATGCCAATAGCTGTGGTTTTACCTGCACCATTGCTACCTAAAAGTGCAAAAAAATCTCCCTGATCAACTTGTAAATTAATACCCTTCAGCGCTTCCAACTGATTGGCGTAAGTTTTCTGTAAACCTTTAATTGACAATGCCACTTGCATAGATTTTAATGCCTTAAATAATCGGATGAAATTTTAACTTTTAATCATACAGTCTGACTACGTAAAACATTTTAACATTTATCCCCTTTTATCAACTATTTTTGCGATAATTATCATCTTTAAAACTGTATTAATATACTGACCATGTCAAGCATTAAAAACATTGAACTTCCCGATATTGGCGATTTTGACGAAGTTGAGGTAATTGAGATTTTAGTGTCTATTGGAGACACAATAGCAGAAGATGACAGCATTATTACTCTTGAAAGTGATAAAGCTTCTATGGAAATCCCTTCACCATCAGCCGGCACAGTCGCACAAATCAATATTAGCATTGGTGACAAAATCAAGCAAGGTGACTCACTAATCAGTCTAGAAACCACTCAGGAATCTGAAGAAGGCACGACCAACGAGGAAGAATCTAGTGCGCCGACAGAAGAAGTAAGCGCAAAAATAGTGCCGATAGTGGTGCCTGATATTGGTGATTTTGACGAAGTTGAAGTAATTGAGATTTTGGTATCTGTTGGCGACGAACTTAACGAAGAAGATTCAATTATCACGCTTGAAAGCGACAAGGCATCGATGGAGATTCCAACGCCAGTTGCAGGTACCGTTAATAGTATTAATGTTGATTTAGGTGACAAATTAAGCTTAGGCGATTTAATTCTTGAAATACAAAGTAGTGCTAAGACTGAAACTAAAACTGTTGTAAAAGAATCTTCGCCAAGTGTGTCAACCCCTAATAAATCAACTGCAGCCGCGCCTGTCTCGACAACAAATACTAATGAAGCTGTTTCCAATATACCACCTGGTGACTTCCACGCCTCCCCTTCGATTCGAAAATTGGCTAGAGAGCTTGGCGTTGACTTATCTAAAGTTACTGGCACTGGTCAAAAAGGTCGTGTTTTAGATACAGATCTTAAAGGCTACGTTAAACAAATTATCACTTCAGGTGCTACTGGTAGTGCCATTCCCAAAGTACCAGTCATTGACTTCAGCAAATTTGGTGAAACTGAAATCCAGCCACTTTCAAGAATTAATAAACTTTCAGGTAAACATCTAAGTGCTTGTTGGCTCAATATTCCACATGTCACACAATTTGATGAGGTTAATATTGACCAAATAGAAGCCTTCAGACAAGAACAAAAAGCCAAAGGGGTGAAATTAACGCCGTTAGTATTTATCATGAAAGCTGCTATTCAAGCACTAAAAAAACATCCACGTTTTAACTCTGCATTGGATGAATCTGGTGAAAACTTGATTATTAAAAAATATTTCAACTTAGGTATTGCTATGGATACGCCAAATGGTCTGGTAGTGCCAGTAATTCGCGATGTCGATCAAAAATCACTCAGTGACCTAGCCACTGAACTGGCTGAAACTTCTGCAAAAGCTCGTGATGGCAAACTTAAACCAGGTGATATGCAAGGTGCTGGTTTTACTATTTCAAGTTTGGGTGGTATTGGTGGTACGCAATTTACCCCAATTGTTAATGCTCCGGAAGTAGCTATTCTAGGTGTATCTCGCTCACAAACCAAACCAATTTGGGATGGCAAAAACTTTGTACCAACGTTAATGCTACCATTAGCATTGTCGTACGACCATCGAGTTATTGATGGCGCACAAGGTGGTCGATTTATGGCAGATTTAAACTCAATCTTGCAAGATATTAGAGAGATACTTTTATGATTAAAACGCAAGTTGTTGTTATTGGTTCTGGTCCTGGCGGCTATACTGCTGCTTTTCGTGCAGCTGATTTAGGTAAAGAAGTTGTACTAATTGAACGCTATGAAAACCTGGGTGGTGTTTGTTTAAACGTCGGTTGTATTCCTTCAAAAGCCTTACTTCATACTGCGGAAGTGATTAACGAAGCTGCGGAAGCCTCACACTTTGGTGTCACCTTTGGTGAAACCAAAATTGATATTGATGGTGTACGTGCTAATAAAGAGAACATTGTTAGTAAATTAACTGGTGGTATTAAAGCCCTAGCCAAAGCTAGAAAAGTACAAGTAGTGACAGGCTATGGAAAATTCATCTCAGCCAATCAAATTGCTATTGATGATTCGGATGAAGTGATTGAGTTTGAACATTGTATTATTGCAGCAGGCTCTCGTGTTACTAAAATCCCAGCTTTTCCATTTGATGATCCACGAGTGATGGATTCGACCGATGCGCTCGAATTAGACAGTGTGCCTGAACGCCTACTGATTGTTGGTGGTGGTATCATCGGCCTAGAAATGGCAACTGTATACAACGCACTTGGTAGTGAAATTACGGTGGTTGAATTGGCCGATCAGCTAATTGCAAGTGCTGATAAAGACGTGGTCAACCCACTGGCCAGACGCATCAAAAAACAATATAAAAATATTTACCTTAATACCAAAGTTACCAAAATGGAAGCAACAAATGCAGGCATTAAAGTTGATTTTGAAGGCAAAAAAGCACCAGAAACAGACACTTTTGATAAAGTATTAGTTTCAATTGGTCGTTCACCAAATGGGCAATTGATTGATGCTGAAAAAGCCGGTGTAGAAGTTAATGAATGGGGCTTTATCCCAACAGACAAACAAATGCGTACCAACATTAATCATATTTTTGCGATTGGCGATATTGTGGGTCAACCGATGTTAGCACACAAAGCAGTTCATGAAGCCAAAGTGGCCGCGGAGGTTATTTGTGGTCACAAATCTGGCTTTGATGCATTGACCATTCCATCAGTCGCCTACACAGACCCTGAAGTCGCCTGGACAGGTAAAACTGAAAAAGAGCTTAAAGAAGAAGGAGTCGCTTACGAAAAAGGTGTATTTCCTTGGGCTGCTTCAGGTCGAAGTTTGAGTATTGGTCGTAACGAAGGCATGTCTAAAGCTCTATTTGAAACTAAAACAGGTCGCATATTAGGTATGGGTATTTGTGGCACTAATGCGGGTGAGCTCATTGCTGAAGCAACACTCGCCATTGAAATGGGATGTGATATGAGCGATATCGCACTCACCATTCACGCCCACCCAACACTTTCTGAAACAACTGCTTTTGCCACTGAAATGGCTGAAGGAACCATTACTGATTTATTACCACCAAAAAAGAAATAGGAACACAATATGAACACAACACAAGCAAGAAGTAATGCAATTGATCAACAAATTAGACCCTGGGGTGGCTTGAATTACATTGCCAACAATGCACTTAGAAGCACACCAAGGGAGGATTTTGTGCCTGAAAAATATCAAAATCTAGCGTTTGCTGATATTGAAATCCCACTAAATGGCAAGGCAAAAATGCTTAGCCCTAAAATTGAAGGGAGGCTATTAAATGCACTTAATATTAAGAAAGATGAAACCGTATTAGAAGTAGGTACTGGCAGTGGTTACTTAACAGCGGTGATTTCAAAACTATGTAAATCAATCACTAGTATCGAAATAGACGATGAATTAAGTAGCAACGCCCAAGAAAAACTTGATTCGCTCAATATCAACAATGCACAACTTGAAGTCGGTGATGCCTCCAAAGGTTGGAATTCAAATGACTTTTTTGATGTGGTTATCGTTGGTGCAGCTGTGCCAAAAATTACAGGTCGTTATTTTCACCTACTTAATGTTGGTGGCCGCATCTTCGTTGTAGAAGGACAAGGTAATGCTATGCAGGCAAAACTTATTACACGTATAAGCGAACACAAATGGGAAACACAATCTTTATTTGAAACTCATTTAGATACTATGCAAGGATTAGAGGCCGTTGAAAGCTTTAAATTTTAAATTTTAAATTTTAAAAAAACATGAAGCGTTTTTACAATTTTATTTTAGAAAAATCTGGAGATAGTATTGTACTATTGATGATTGTTGCTGGATTTTTTATAGCGCAAATCCCAAACTTTCAACTTGATGCTTCTTCAGATTCTCTAGTTTTAGAAGGGGATAGAAATCTTAGATACTACGAAAGTATTAAAAAAAATTATGGTTCTGATGAATATTTAGTCATTAGTTACCAAGCTAAAGAAAAATTATTAGACCCTCAACAATTAGAGCATTTAAAACGCCTAAAAACTGATTTACAAAATATTGAACAAATAAGTTCGGTCACTACAATTCTTGATGTGCCACTGTTTCGATCGCCGCCGCTTAAGTTAGTTGACTTAGCTGATACCAATGTAACTATTGAAAATGGCAATGCCGATCTTGCATTAGCAAGCAATGAATTTAAAACATCGCCTTTGTATTCTAACAACTTAGTTAGTAAAGATGGCAATACAACCGCCATTTTGGTGTTCTTAAAAAATAACGAAAGGTTTGCACAACTTCGCCGAACACGCGATGAAATGCGCCTACAGAGAGCTCGTAGCCAGCTGTCTGAAGATGAACTGAATAAGCTAAAAATTATTGAAAAGCAAGTATTAAAAAATTCAAGCGTTAAAAGCGACTTGCAAGCTCAAACCATTGCCAAAATTCGCAATACACTTGACCAATACCGAGACAAAGCCGGTCTATTCTTAGGCGGTCTACCAATGATTACCACTGATATTGTTAGCTATATTGGCAATGATCTGGTTGTTTTTAGTTTAGCAGTCATCGGCCTAATGACTGTTATTTTGGCGCTTATTTTTAAAGGCATCCGTTGGGTGGTAATGCCAATTACAATAAGCATTACTGCCGCTTTAATGATGACAGGTATTCTAGGATATTTAGACTGGAAAGTAACTGTCATATCAAGCAATTTCTTTTCATTGTTACTGGTAATGACGCTTTCAGTCACTATTCATTTAATAGTGCGCTACCGAGAATTGGCGCAACTCAAACCAGATTTAGAATACCGAGAGTTAATTAGAAACACATTGGAACAAATGTTTAAGCCGTGTTTATTCACTACACTCACTACTATTGCTGCTTTTGGCTCATTATTGATTAGTGGGATTAAACCTGTTATTGATTTTGGCTGGATGATGTCAATTGGTGTAACTCTTGCCTTGGTTTTATCTTTCTTAGCCTTTCCAATCATTATGATTCTACTGCCAAAAGCTAAAGTAAAGAGTTTTAAAACCGAATTAGGCGTTACTCGTAGACTGGCTAAATTTACTGAACGATTTGGTAATCACTTGCTGGTAATATTAGTATTATGCATTGGTGCGGCCGGCATTGGTATTAATAAACTCAGCGTAGAAAACCGCTTTATTGATTATTTTAAAGAAAGCACTGAAATCAACCAAGGGCTGACTTTAATTGATGAAAAGCTCGGTGGAACCATTCCATTAGAGATCGTATTTGACGATATAGCTGAAGACTATTGGTACGACGAAGATCTTCGTAGTGATATTCACAAGATACATAATTATTTAGACAGTCTAGATGAAACTGGAAAAGTCCTTTCTATTGATACATTGGTACAGTTATTAACCCAAGCAAACGATGGAAAGGTTTTAAATGGATTCTTCCTCAACGTTATCAAAAGTCAAATCCCAGATGACGCTAGAGCGCACGTATTAAACCCTTACCTATCAGAAGATACTGGTCAATTGCGCATGGTGATTCGCATCCGAGAAACCAACAAAGACCTTAAGCGCGATGAGTTGATTAACAAGGTACAACATTATATTGAGAATGATGCAGGCTTTAGACCAGACAGCTTTCATGTTACCGGCATGTTGGTGCTATACAATAACATGCTGCAAAGCTTGTTTGATTCACAAATTAAAACTATTGCCGTTGTTTTTGGTGTGATATTCATCATGTTCTTGTTTGTATTTAAATCAATAACCTTGTCTATTTTGGCGTTAATTCCTAACACACTGCCGTCATTATTTATTCTTGGTATTATGGGTGTGCTCGGCATTCCACTAGATTTGATGACAATTACCATTTCTGCCATTGCTATCGGTATTGGCGTTGATAATGCCATTCACTACATTCACCGCTTTAAAGCGGAGTTTAAAAAGGATGGCGACTATTTGGCAACTATGTATCGTTCACACGACTCAATTGGTTTAGCAATGTTTTATACCTCTATCACAGTCGCATTAGGTTTTTTGATTTTAGTTTTATCTAATTTTATCCCAAGTATTTATTTTGGTGTATTTACCGCTATTGCTATGCTAAGTGCAGTACTTGCCAATTTAACACTATTGCCTAAATTAATTTTAATGGTTAAGCCAAAAATTAAATGAAATTAAATTAACCACATTTCATTCCATGTCAACACAACACCATTTTGATGTGCTTATTATTGGTACGGGTAGCGCAGGGTTGATGAGCGCCTTGCAATTGTCTGATAATCTATCCATTGCCCTCATTGCTAAAGACAAAGTTCTTGAAAGTAGTTCTTACTATGCACAAGGCGGCATATCAGCCGTACTGGATGAAAATGATAATTTTGAATCACACATCAAAGACACTTTGTCAACCGGATCAGATTTAGGTAGTAAATTAGCCGTACAATTTATGATTGAGCAAGCGCCATCTGCGATTAAATCTCTAGAAAAAGCAGGTGTTGTTTTCACTCAACAAATGGGGCAATATCATTTAACCACTGAGGGAGGTCACAGTAATCGACGTGTTGCCCATGTTGCTGATAAAACTGGTCAATCTATTCAGACCAATTTATTCAAAAGCGCCAAAGTCAAAAAAAACATCACTTTGTTTGAGAACTTTATTGCCATTGATTTACTTACAAAAGACCAACATTGTTATGGCGCCTATATTCTAAATAAATCAACCAATGAGGTTGAAAGTTTTATTGCCCATAAAACCATTATTGCCACTGGTGGCGCTTCCAAAACCTACCTTTATACTTCTAATCCAGACACTTCAACTGGTGATGGTATTGCGATGGCTTTTCGTAGTGGTTGCGATATTGTAAATATGGAATTTACCCAATTTCACCCCACCTGTTTGTATCACCCACATGCCAAATCATTTTTGATTTCTGAAGCTTTACGTGGCGAAGGCGCCAAGCTTATTTTGCCAACAGGCAAACCCTTCATGAAAAAATACGATGAACGCTCAGAGCTTGCACCACGTGATATTGTCGCTAGAGCTATTGATTCAGAAATGAAGACTCATGGTTTTGATTGTGTATATTTAGACATATCATTCAAAGATAAAGATTGGATTATGTCACACTTTCCTACCATTTATGAAAAATGCATTTCCTTTGGTATTGATATTTCAAAAGAGTCAATTCCAGTTGTGCCGGCTGCTCATTACACTTGTGGTGGCATCCAAACAGATATCAACGCACACAGCAACATTAATAACTTATATGCTGTTGGTGAGGTCGCTCATACTGGCGTACATGGGGCTAACCGTATGGCTAGTAATTCATTATTAGAATGCATTGTATTTGCTAAAGCCTGTGCCAACCATATTAACCAACAAACACTAGTACCCCAACACTTAAGCTTTGATAATTGGGATGCCTCTAGAGTAAGCCTATCAAAAGAAAAAGTAGTGGTTTCACACCTATGGGATGAAATCAGGCGCATTATGTGGAACTTTGTTGGCATTGTACGATCTAACAGAAGGTTGGAAATTGCACAACATCGGCTTGAGCAAATTCAAATTGAAGTCAATGAATATTACAGTTTGTACCTTATATCGAGTGATTTAATAGAGTTGAGAAACTTGGTTAAAACTGCACAAATTATTATTGATTCCGCCATCAGTAGAAAAGAAAGTCGAGGCTTACATTATAACGAAGATCACCCTAAGCAATCAGCCCTAGCAAAAAACACTATAATATCATTATGATACTGCCAATCCTTCATTACCCTGATAAACGTTTACGCACTGTAGCCAAATTAGTTAGTACGGTAGATGATGCAGTTAAAACATTAGTCAAAAACATGTTTGAAACCATGTACGATGCACCAGGAATTGGGTTAGCGGCTACACAAGTTGATCATCATCAACGTATTATTGTTATTGATCTTTCTGAAGATAAAAATCAACCATTGTGTTTAATTAACCCAGAAATTTTTGAAAAGGATGGAGAGATTGACTGGGAAGAAGGCTGTCTTTCTGTGCCAAATTATTACCAATGTGTGAAGCGTGCTAACCATATTAAAGTACGCGCACTCAACGAACAAGGCGAAAGTTTTGAACTAGAAGCAGATGAACTTTTAGGTGTTTGCATACAACATGAAATTGACCACTTAAATGGTATCTTATTTGTTGATCACTTATCTAAACTCAAACAAAAACGACTGTTAGAGAAAACTAAGAAAGCAATTAAGGATTAGTTCGTGCCTATCCAAATTGGCGATTACCAGCTCAAATCTCAAGTTTTGCTTGCACCAATGGCAGGCACTAGTGACAAACCCTTTAGAAGTATTTGCCGTTCCCAAGGCTCAGCACTCACCACCTCTGAAATGGTAGTCATTCAACAACACTTACTCAATACAAACAAATCTAAACACCGATTGGATTTTTCTGGCGAGCCCAAACCTATCAGTATACAAATTGCAGGTTCTGAGGTTGATGAAATGGTGTATTCAGCACAGCAAGCAGTTGAACTTGGCGCAGATATTATTGATATTAACATGGGTTGCCCTGCAAAAAAAGTATGTAATAAAGCTGCGGGTTCGGCCCTCATGCAAGACGAAGACCTAGTTGAAGCCATCCTTAATTCTGCAGTTAATGCTGTCAACATTCCTGTGACACTAAAGATGCGCACAGGTTGGAACATTACCAATAAAAATGCTTCTACCATTGCTAAAATTGCACAAGATGCTGGTATACAAATGCTTAGTGTTCATGGTCGTACACGTGCAGATAAATATAGTGGGATGGCAGAATACAACACCATCAGAAAAGTTAAATCACAAGTCAGTATTCCAGTGATTGCGAATGGCGATATCATTTCAGCTGAAAAAGCTAAGCAGGTACTTGATTACACGTTAGCTGATGGGGTGATGGTGGGTAGAGCCACTCAAGGCAATCCGTGGATCATTCATGAAATTGACTATTTCTTAAAAAATGGAAAAATAGCACCAAAAATCCCACTTGAAATTAAAAAACAAACAATTTTAGAACATATTACTCAAATTCACAGATTTTATGGTGAAAAATTAGGAACTCAGTTATCCAGAAAGCATATTTTTTGGTATGCTACGCACCTTGACAAAGAAAATGGTCAATCCTTTTGGAAAAAAGTGAATAAAATCACTGACCACAAACATCAATACCAACTACTTGAGGAATTTTTACAATCACTATGAGTTCAACAGATTTACCTGCTTGCATCAATGCAAAACTTGATCGCTATTTTGAGCAACTCAAAGGTGAGTCAGCCTCTGGCGTATTCAAAATGGTCTTGCAAGAAACTGAATCAGTTACTATTAAGTTTATTTTAGACAAAGTTGAACAAAATCAAAGTGAGGCCGCTAGAATCCTAGGTATGAATCGCGGCACTTTAAAGAAAAAAATCGAGCTATATAAGCTATAATATTTTCTTTAGTTTTTCACCAAATATCAAAGGAATAAAATGGCCATACAACGCGCTCTAATCAGTGTTTCTGATAAAACTGGTATTATCGAATTAGCTCAAGCTTTAGCTGATAAAAATATTGAAATCCTCTCAACCGGTGGCACTGCCAAGCTGTTAGCTGACAACAACATCCCCGTGATTGAAGTTTCTGATTACACTGGCTTTCCTGAAATGATGGCAGGTCGTGTTAAGACTTTAAATCCTAAAATTCATGGTGGTATTTTGGCACGTCGCGGACTTGATGAAGGTGTGATGGCTGAAAATGACATTAATCCAATTGATTTAGTCGTGGTCAACCTTTACCCTTTCCAAGCAACCATTGCAAATCCTGATTGCACTTTAGAAGATGCGATTGAAAATATTGATATTGGTGGTCCTGCTATGCTCAGATCAAGCGCTAAAAACCATGCCTCAGTTACGGTTGTGGTAGATGCTTCTGATTATCAAACAGTGATTGATGAGATCAACGCAAGTGGCGATACTTCACTTGAAACTCGTACAAAGTTAGCCCTTAAAACTTTTGAACATACAGCGCAATATGATGGCGCTATTGCTAATTATCTTGGCAAAGGTAAAGACGGATTTTCTAACACTATGAATTTACAGTTTAATAAAGTACAGTCAATGCGTTATGGTGAGAACCCACATCAAAATGCCGCATTTTATGTAGAAAGTAACATTGCCGAATCTTGCGTAGCATCAAGCGCACAATTCCAAGGTAAAGAAATGTCATTCAACAACATGGCCGATGCCGATGCAGCGCTTGAGTGTGTTCGAAGTTTTGATGAGCCTTGTTGTGTGATTGTTAAGCACGCTAACCCTTGTGGTGTTGCCGTAAGAGATAATATTCATAACGCTTATTTGGATGCTTTTAAAACTGATCCAACCTCAGCATTTGGTGGCATTATCGCTTTTAACCGTAACTTAGACAAAGACACTGCGCAAGATATTATTGACAAGCAATTTGTAGAAGTAATCATCGCGCCGAGTGTTGATGATGATGCTAAAGAAGTATTATCAGCTAAGAAAAATGTTCGCGCCTTAGAATGTGGTGATCTTAGCACTGCCCAACCATCACTAGACTTTAAACGAGTAACGGGTGGGCTGTTAGTACAAGACAAAGATTTAGGTGTTATCACTGAAGATGACATCAAATGCGTCAGCGATATCCAGCCAACCGCTGATCAAATCAAAGATTTATTATTCGCTTGGAAAGTGGCTAAAACTGTTAAGTCTAACGCTATTGTTTACGTCAAGAATCAAATGACGATTGGTGTAGGTGCGGGGCAAATGTCTCGTGTTTACTCAGCCAAGATTGCCGGCATTAAAGCTGCTGATGAAAACCTGGTAGTTGAAGGGTCAGTAATGGCATCTGATGCTTTCTTCCCATTCAGAGACGGCATTGATGCGGCAGCAGCAGCAGGCATTAAGGCGATTATCCAGCCAGGTGGGTCAATGCGTGATGATGAAGTGATTGAAGCCGCGAATGAGCATGGTATTGCTATGGTGTTTACAGGGATGCGCCACTTCAAGCACTAAATTCTAAAGGATAATTTTTTATCCATATTTGCATTGTTCATTTTTATACTCGCTTGACGGGTGTAAACCAAACCTTGCTCGGTTATCTATAATTTCTAGCAAATCCAATTTCGAGTTTCTTATAGACAAAAAAAGCCGACCATTTAACTCAATGGTCGGCTTTTAAATGGTTAGATTTCTAGTCTACTTCATCATTTCTTTCATTTGATCAGGTGTCATATTCTGCATCATATTAAAATGCTCTATTGTCATAGTCTGCATTGCTCCAAGCTGTTCCGGTGTAACACTAACCATCATGTCTCTCATCATTACCATTTGATCTTTTGTTAACTTTGCCATCATGTGCTGCATATCTTGCATTTGCTTTATTGTCATAGATTTCATCATGTTCAGCATCAATTCCTTCTGTTCATCTGTGACGCTTTTCATCATTTTTTGCATCATCTCAGTTTCTTGCGGAGACATTTGACCCATCATAGATCCAAAAGCTGCCTTTTGTTCTGCTGTCATTGCAGGCATGTCTGCAACAGCAGTGCCATACATAGTGGCAGATAGAATTGACACCATCAGTAATTTTATAGTTTTCTTTAATAAATTCATATTTACATCCTCATAGTTTTAGTTATAGTTTTTAACACCACAATTATTTAGGGTATTTTACATTTCAGAAATCAATAATCTGATGCTTTTATTATACATATAAAAACAACAAAATTTACAATAAAAACAACAAAATTTACAATAAAAACAACAACAAATTCTGCGGAATACGTTCAAAAAGGAATATTAAATTTGGTATCTACCGGCAAGCCTCTTTATAAATCAACTCAAGCCCTTTTCTTAATTTTATTTCATCTTTGGCATAATTGATACGAATACATTGATGTTGGTGCAGCCAACCATCCTCTATGCCTATGAAAAAGTTGTGACCAGGAATAATATAAACACCTTTTCTTTTAAGTTGTTGATAAAGCTCCTCTGAAGTAATCTTTAAATCTGGAAACCAAATCCACATGAAAAACGCACCTTCAAGCTTGTGCAGTTTAGCGCTGCTTCCACCAAATATCTCGTTGAATAACTTAACGGCAATATCGGCTTTGGCTTGATAATAAGGCTTAACAACATTGTTGGCCAGTGGTATTAGTTCATTGTCTTTTACCATTTTTGTTAAAAGACTAGGGCCGACACTACTAGGAGCAAGTGTTATGATGCCGCTCATCCTACTTATAGCCTGAATCGTTTTATGATTAGCAATGATAATGCCTGTTCTCACACCTGGCAAACCAAGCTTAGATAACGAGAGGCATAAAATAGTATTGTCATTCCGATTTAATTTCGCTTCAGTGTAAATTACACCTGGAAATGGATTGCCATAAGCATTATCAACAATTAGTGGTATGTTATTTTCTTGAGCTATCTTATCTAACTGATCTAACTCTTCATCGGTAACAACATTTCCAGTTGGGTTAGTTGGGCGTGAAATACAGATAACACCAATATTTTCTTGTTTGAGTGTTTGGGTTAATTGTTCAAAATCAATCTGATATTTGAATTGTTGATGGCCAAGTATTTGGATCTTAGGTTTTACGGCTACTAGCATATCCTCAGACAACCCTTGATCGGCATAACCAATATACTCAGGTGCTAAAGGCAATAAAACCTTACCCTTCGTATCATCTAGCATTTCACCGGCAAATAGGTTAAATAGTAAAAAGAAACTACTTTGCGAGCCATTGGTAATGGCAATATTACCCTCATCTAGATCCCAGCTATAATGACCATTCATCATTTCAACCAAAGCGTCAATGAACACCTTAGACCCTTGTGGGCCGTCATACTGGTTAAACATTTGATCTATATCATCATTGTCAATCAACTGTTTTAATTCTCTTACAAAAACGGCATGTGCCTTAGGAACAAGCGCTGGATTGCCACCACCAAGCATAATGATATTTTCATCATCACTATGATTAGCCTTACCGAGATCGTCCATCAATCGTGCAATACCAGAGTAATGAGTAAATTTTTGACCGAACTTTGAATAGTTTTGACTCATTGTCTTATTTTATGGCAGATTACGATAATATTTTTAAGTATAAATACATCTGAGTATCAATTAAAATAAGCCATCATTACAAATATTCCCAACATGAGTATCGAAAAAATTACCGCCTATCCAGAAATTACTGAAACAATCATCGAAGGTGATGACATTGTTTCTGTTACTCAAGGAAATTATGACCTTGATAAAGTAATAGCACATGTAAATGAAAGTATTACAATGGTCAAAAGGTATGAAAAGATGGGTTACTATACTTTAGCTAAGCCTGAATTTGTTTCTGAAGTTATCACCACTTTTACGGATCTAGAGGTTAGTAAAAAAGAAGTTATTCGTGCAAACAACTTTATGGATGTGCATGGGTATCAAGAGTGTAACCGTGTTTGGCAATTGCCAGATGAAATGAAAGTACAGGTCTCACAAATGCTTTATGGTTTCTACATTACTTTCGACACTGAAAATTGGGAAGACTTTAGCGTCAAGCCTATTGAATAGTCAAGCTAAGAGAGGATTCTCACTCTGAATGACCTGCCTTTAAGTTTGTCATTGCTAATTTTTTTAAGTGCTGGCTTAATTAATTCGGAACTTACCGCAACATAAGACCAATTACTTGAAACATTAATCTTGCCAATCTTATCACCTGGGATACCGCCCTTGCCTGTTAGCCCACCAACAATATCACCAGGGCGGAGTTTTTGCTTTTTACCACCATCAATTTTAAGCGTAGTCATTGCTGGTTTTTTTACTGGCTTATCTAAGTAACTATCACTTGGCAATGGATCAGTAAATTGCTCAGCATCAAAGTCAAGTTCTAGCGCATCAAGTTTGTGAATTTCACGATCACCATATAAAGTACAGGCAATACCACTACGCCCTGCTCTACCAGTACGACCAATGCGGTGTACATGCACCTCTGGATCGTGTGCAATGTTAAAATTAATCACCATATCAAGTGCATCAATATCTAAACCTCTAGCAGCCACATCTGTAGCAACTAAGACCGATACACTTTTATTAGAAAAACGAATTAAGGCTTGGTCACGTTCGCGCTGATCCAAATCACCGTGAATGGCAAGCGCATAAAAACCATAATAGATCAGCTCATCAGCCACATCTTGGGTGTCAATTTTGGTATTACAAAACACCAAAGCCGAAGTAGGCTTATGTTTAGCTAATAATAATCTTAAAGCAGTCATACGATCATCGGCACTATTGGCCTTATGAAAGTATTGTTTAATGGTGCTTTCTTCGTGAGTTGATGGTGCATTCACCATTAGTGGCTGGCTCATCACACGCTCAGCAACACTGGCAATTTCATCAGGGTAAGTGGCACTAAATAGTAAAGTCTGGCGTTGGGCGGGGATTTTTTCAATGATCTCGTCAATCGCATCTTGAAAGCCCATGTCCAACATGCGATCAGCCTCATCCAACACCAATGTCTTAATATGGTCTAACTTAAGCGTACCTTTACGCAGGTGCTCTTCAATACGCCCAGGCGTGCCGACTACAATATGCACACCATGCTCTAACGAGCCAATCTGTGGGCCAAATGGTGCGCCACCACAAAGTGTTAATACTTTAATATTATGAATTGCTCTAGCGAGTTTGCGTATTTCACTGGCGACTTGGTCAGCCAACTCACGCGTTGGACACAAGACAATGGATTGCGCCTTAAAAGATTTAACATCAAGTTTTTGCAATAAGCCTAAACCAAACGCTGCTGTCTTACCAGAACCTGTTTTTCCCTGACCAATCACATCTTTGTTTGATAAGATTGCTGGCAAGCTTAGCTGTTGAATCGGCGTCATCGATTCATAACCCAGCGAACTCAAATTTTTTAATAAGTCGGGGTGTAAATCTAGTAATGAAAAATCAGTTGTACTCAAAATAACGACCTTGAAAAATAACTTTAAATGATATTAAAGCTGTGTATTTTACTTAAACGTATCCATACTACACCTGATATACATGTATTTACCGCTTTATTTATACAAAAAATTAAATATCAATAATTAATGAGGTGATAATAATATTTGTCTGTTGTGTTTGTAGTTGACTATATCCCCTGAGCCGATAAATAAACAACTAAGGAGATGAGATAGCTTACTATTGAGCAAGCCCACCTAGAAGTGGGAAGCCTGCGGTAATCTTCGAACTTCCGCCTTGAGCCTTCTTGGTTCAGGTTTCTTTCAGCGCGATACAATGGATCCTTCTTATTTTTAGCACTTCAACTATAATCCTTATTATGAAGACGCTTAGACAATCCATCCGAATCCAAAGACGATTAATCTCGGCATCTGATCGAGATAAATTTGCCAAACGATTATTACCCCAAGTACAAAAAATAGCAAATTTTAAGAATGGGCAAAAAATCGCCATTTATTTGCCGAATGATGGTGAAATTGACACAAAATATATATATAACTTCCTAAAAAATAAGGATTTTAGTATCTATTTACCGATATTAGATGATAAAAGTCTTAAATTTGCAGAAGTTGGTAAAAATTTCATAAAAAATCAATATGGCATTGATGAGCCGGCTTTTACTCAAGTTTTAAGCGCAGAGCAGATGGATTTTATCTTTATGCCGTTGGTCGGCTTTGATACAGATAAAAATCGCATTGGTATGGGCGGTGGTTATTACGACCGAACCCTGGCCTTTAAAAAAGAACAAGAAGCCAATAAAAAACCGATGTTAATTGGGCTTGCATTTGATTGTCAACAGGCTGACCAGCTTGAGTCTCAAGATTGGGATGTGCCACTAGATGCGGTCGTCACACCGACTACAATTTACCAGTAGCGTGCTTCTGAAAGAATGATTTAAGCGTTGGATTTTCGTTAATAAGATTCATACCAAAACCTCGTAACCAACGCAGAGGCTCGTTGTTTTCTTTATAAATCCAATTCAATCCTGTCATGGTCTTTGCCATTAGTTCATTGTCAAGTCGGCGTGCTCTGCCATAGGCGCGTAACACACCATAATCACCAAATGGCTTAACGCTATTTTGTAATTGATTAGAAAGCTCTTCAACATCTGCAAAGCCTAAGTTAACGCCTTGCCCTGCCAATGGATGAATGTTATGTGCTGCATCGCCAATTAGAGCAACACCCTCTTTGACATAATCTTTAGCACTACGTTCAATGAGTGGAAATGCTTGGATTTTATTTAGCACTTCAAATTGGCCGAATCGATACTCCACACCTGCTGATAGTCGATCGGCAAACTCTTGTGAAGATAACGATAACAACTCATCAGCCAGTTGATTTTCAGCTGACCAAACGATTGACGCCTCAAATTTACTCAGTGGCAACAAAGCAATAATACTATCGGATAGAAAACGTTGCCAAGTAGTGTCTTCAAGGCCTTTGTCTGAGCGAATATTGCAAATCATAGCTTTTTGTTGGTAATCGTTTTCACTAAATTCGATTTTCGTTAAATCACGGATACGTGAACGCGCGCCGTCGGCACCTATTAATAAAGCGCAAGATAACTGTTGATTATTATCGAGTTGTAGTTGGTAGCCTTCATTTACTTTATCAATACTATCGAGCTTGGCATTAATGAATTCAACCTTAGTATCATTTAATGCTGTAAACATGGCTGATTGAATCGCATCGTTTTCAATGATATGGCCTAGATGATTTAACTCGTCATCTACGGCATTAAAATTCAAATTACCATGAGAATTTTGATCCCAGACTTTGGTTTGACTAAAAGCATGTTTACGTTTGATCAAACCCCACACGCCAATACTTTGTAAAAACGATTCTGAGGTTGGTGTGATGGCACTAACGCGTGCGTGAAAATCTTTTTCTAGTTTTGGATTGGGGTTGTTTGGCTCAACAATAGCAATCGATGCATTGGTTTTTTGCGCCATACTTAATGCAAAAGCTTGGCCAACCATTCCTCCACCGACTATGACAATGTCAAACTGCATTACAATTCCCCTGCAATAGTCATTTGGTTAATCAATACTGAACCAACTTTTAGATTGCTGCGTTGGTCAATATCAGTGCCTACGTGTTCAATACCTAATAACATGTCTTTTAAATTACCAGCAATAGTAAGGCCAGAAACAGGGTACTGGATTTCACCATTTTCTACCCAAAAACCCAATGCGCCTCGCGAGTAATCACCTGTTGTACCATTGACTCCTTGGCCCATGAGCTCAGTTACGACTAAACCTTTATCCATAGTTTTTATCATTGCATCCAAGCCACCATCAAAATTAGCACTGACAGTCACATTATTAGTTCCACCTGCATTGGCAGTGGTTTTAAGACCAAGCTGATTGGCTGAATATTGCCCCATTACATAACTGCAAACTCGCCCACCTTTAACAAAGTGCTGCTCACGTTTAAGCACACCATCACGATCAAAAGCTTTAGCACCTAATGTCTTTTTTACAAGCGGTTGTTCGACTAAACTCAAACTCTCTGGTAGTACAATTTTGTCGATACTATTTAATAAAAAGGTTGATTTTTTGTATTGCCTTGATCCGCCCAAAGCGCCTAACAATTGAGCAAATAATCCACCTGATAAACGGGGTGTAAAAATAACAGGGCACTTTTGCGAATCTAGTGATTTTGCACCTAACTTTTGTTGTGCCAATAAGGCCGCCTTTGTGCCCACTTGCTCTGGCGATTCTAAATCACCTGCATCAAGCGCTGTAGTGTATTCATGGGCCGTTTGCATATCTCCATCACGCTTTGCAATTAAAGCACAATTCAGTGAATGACGAGTGCTACTTTGCGAGGCCATAAGTCCATTAGAATTAGCGTATAAACCTTGGCCTTGAAAGCTGGAAACTTCTGCGCCCTCTGAATTGTCAATTTCATTTTGTTCCAACGCAATCTCTTCACAGGCTTTAGCTAAATCAATACTGTGTTGTGCTTCTAGATCCCAAGGATGGTAAAGGTCTAAATCAGGTGCCTCAAACGCCATTAAATCTTTTGGCGCTAAACCATTAAAAGGATCATCTTGAGTATATTTTGCAATCAGACAAGCAGATTCAATAGTTTTATTCAGACTATCCTTACTCAGATCAACACTTGAAGCATGGCCTTTTTTTTGCCCTATATAGACATTAATATCAAAACTTTTGTCTAAATGGTATTGCAATGTTTCTACCTCACCCAATCTAACTGCAGTTGAAACGCCAGAACTTGAGCCAAGCGATATTTCATAATCACTAACTTTATATTGTTTTAACAAATCAATAACTAATTGTGCAGTTTTTTCTAATGATGGCATAGGTAGAATTATACTAAGTAATCTAAATCAGTTGGTTGTGGAACTTTAATTGTATGATGCAAATGTTGGATATCGAGTACTAATGATTTGGTTGGCATCCATAAAGCCCAAATACCTAAAGCAATAATTAACGTACCAGAGAATTTTCTCACCAAAGGCTTTTTAATAGCTTCACCCAGTTTTGAAGAAAAACCTGCCATTAACAATAAGCCAGGCAATGTCCCCAATCCAAAAGCCAGCATAATTAGACCACCTTGAATGGCGGATCCTGATAATACAGCAAAACTTAACGCGCCATAAACCAGTCCACAAGGAATACCACCCCAAAGCAACCCCACCAAAAAAGCCCTTTTTAAGCTAGTAACTGGTAAAAATCTTTGGCTAATGGGTTGTAATCTCGCCCACAGTTTAGCGCCAAATTTTTCCAATATTTGAATACCTGCGTACCAATTAGCAATATACAAGCCTACTAATATCATCAATAAACCTGAGAATATTCTCAATACATAATCAAGCATGCTCATCTTAAGCATGTCTGAAAGCAATTCACCGGCTAAGCCAAACAGTACACCCATTAAGATGTAACTAAGGATTCGACCAGTGTTGTAATTCAGATGATACAGCGAGGTCTTTTTAGGGTTAGATCTGAGTGATTCTGGCAAGGCTGAAGTTAATAAGGCAACTACACCACCACACATGCCTAAACAGTGAACACCGCCCAACAATCCCATTAAGAAAACAATGGTTAGCGTATCCATTATTGGTTGTTAGTTTTTGTGACTTCTAATAAATGCAATCTACGCGAATCAGTTTTTAACACTTTAAAATTAAATCCTTGCAAATCGATTTCACTCATTTGCTCAGGCAAATAGGTAAAGCCAGAAACCACAAAGCCTGCCACAGTATCTACATTATCTACTTTTAAAGTAACTTCAAAGAATTCATTGAATTCTTCTAAGGGTGTATTGGCTTTTAATAAGTATCGACCTTCACCAAAGTCAATAATATTATCCTCTTCAAAATCATGTTCATCTTCAATTTCGCCTACAATTTGCTCAAGCACATCTTCTAATGTCACCAAACCAGCAATCTCGCCATACTCGTCCATCACTACTGCCATGTGGGAATGTTTCTGTTGAAAATCTCTAAGCAAACCACCTAACGTTTTACTCTCTGGAACTAAAACTGCAGGGCGTAAATATTCTTTATAACTGAATTCTTTTTTTGGATTACCAGCTAAATGAGCTAACAAGTCTTTAGCTAAGATAATGCCTTGTATCTTGTCTTCTTGAGTATTTAAAACCGGGAATCGTGAATGTGCTGTTTTGACCATTACATCAAGTAAATCTTTGGCTAAAGCCGTATGCTTGATTAATACCATTTTAGACTTTGGCACCATGACATCACGCACTTCCAGATTCTCAAGCTGCATAGTGCCTTCAATAATAGACCGAGAATGTGAATCAATAATATGGCTTTCTTCCGCCTCTTTTAAGGCTTGTAATAATTCATCACTAGATTGCAATGGCGAATGAAAAAATTGTTTTTTTAATCTTTGTAAAAAAGATAATGTCGAGGGAGGGTGTTCTTCGTTCATCTAATGTTAAATAGCTATCAGGCGTTTATTATAGCAAAAATTAGCTTTTTTTACTACTACGCATTACTTTGCCTTTTGCGGCACGCTCTTTACGCACTTGTTTTGGATCGGCAATCAGTGGTCGATAAATTTCTACACGATCTTTTTCACGCAAAACCACGTCCAATTTGGCAATCTTTCCAAAAATACCGGTTTTATCTTTAGTTAAATCAATTTGAGGGTAAGTATCGATAATGCCAGATAACTCAATGGCTTGCTTAAGCGTTGTACCTTCGTCTACCTCTAAAGCAAGTAGTGTTTGTTTTTTTTCTAATGCGTAAGCAACTTCAACTAGCATTGCAGAGTTGTTGTGCTTTAGCAAAGTCCAGCGTGCCTTCATAAATAGCACGGCCAGTAATCGCACCGGTAATACCATGGTGCGCTTCAACCAATAAATTAGAAATATCATCCATATTGGTGATACCGCCTGAAGCAATAATTGGAATTGAGGTTTGTTTGGCCAAATCAGCAGTAGCCTCTACATTTACGCCTTGCATCATCCCATCTCTAGCAATGTCGGTATAAACAATTGAGCTCACACCATCTTGCTCAAACTTCTTAGACAGCTCAACCACGTGTAGGTCAGTTTGTTTGGCCCAGCCTTCAGTAGCCACCAAGCCATTATTAGCATCCAAACCAACAATAATCTTTCCGGGAAACTCCCGACATAGCTCGGATACAAACTCAGGATGGGTAACCGCCATGGTGCCAATAATGAGATAGCTAATACCTGCTTCAACGTAAGTATTAGCAATATCCATGTTACGAATACCGCCACCAATTTGCACAGGTAGATCTGGAAATGCCTTGGTGATCTCGGTTACGCTAGTGGCGTTGATTGGCTTGCCTTCAAAAGCGCCATTAAGGTCCACTAGGTGCAGACGTTTGGCGCCTTGCTCTACCCATTGTGCCGCCATCTCGGCTGGATTGTCTGAAAATACCGTAGTATCGTCCATCAAACCTCGTCTTAGACGTACACACTGGCCATCTTTTAAATCAATTGCTGGAATAATAATCATATTTTATTTATGCGTTGTTGTGGCGGCGATAACCAATGGCTTCAATTAAATGTTGCTTATTAACCATTTTACTATTATCGATATCAGCAATGGTTCTAGCTACTTTAAGTATGCGATGATAAGCCCGTGCTGAAAGTTGAAACTTATTAATTACGTCTTCTAATAACTGTGTATTTCCTTTATCCAAAGGCGCCATCTTTTCTACTTCATCTGGCATAAGCATATCGTTTGATTTACTTTGCCGCTCCAACTGCCTATTATAAGCACTTAACACCCTGTCGCGTATGGTTTCACTACTTTCAATCGGATCTTGAGATTGATTCAACAACACAGCTGTAGGGAGTGGCGGCACATCTAGCACCATGTCAATACGATCTAGCAATGGACCTGATATTTTTGAATGATACTTACTAATTTGATCTTCCGTACAATGACATTTGGATGTACCATCACCAAAATATCCACAAGGACAGGGATTCATCGCTCCAATTAGCTGAAAATTTGCTGGAAAAGTTATTTGCTGTGCTGCGCGAGATAAATGAACTTCGCCATTCTCTAAAGGCTGTCTTAAAACTTCTAGCACATGACGAGGAAACTCGGGCAACTCATCTAAAAACAACACACCCTCATGTGCCAATGATATTTCACCTGGTTTAGGGTTAGTGCCGCCACCCACCAAAGCGACTGCAGAAGAAGAATGATGCGGCGATCTAAATGGTCGGGTTTGTAAATCGTTCAAACCTAACGGTTTGTTTGCAACTGAATAAATTGAGGCACGTGCCAGTGCCTTATCTGTAGTCAATGGCGGCATGATCGACGGCAGTCTTTCTGAAAGCATGGTTTTTCCAGAACCTGGCGGACCAATGAGCAGGATATTATGCCCACCAGCAGCAGCAATTTCTAATGCGCGTTTGGCATGATATTGACCTTTGACCTGAGAGAAATCTTTGTCATATGTAATATTTTTCTGTGTGCTAATGTTGGGTTTTTCTATCTCAGAGACACCTTGTAAGAATCCACAAATTTCTAGCAAATGTTGGCCTGGGTAAATCAATGCATTTTCAACTAGCGCACCTTGATTGTAATTTTCTCTTGGAATAACAACAGAGTGTTGGTGGCTCGTCGCTTCAACAATCGCAGGCAATAACCCTTCTGTTGGCCTAAGTAATCCATCAAGCCCCAATTCACCAAAAAATTCAAACTTTGTTATGTCAATCTTAGGCTTGAGTTGTCCCGAAGCTATCAGCAGCCCTAGAGCAATAGGCAAATCATAACGACCGCCGCTTTTAGGTAAGTTTGCAGGCGCTAGACTCACAGTAATCCTCTGATTTGGAAATTTGAATTGAGAGTTCATTAAAGCGCTACGGACACGATCTTTAGATTCTTTAACCGCGCCTTCTGGCAAACCAACAATAGCAAAACTTGGTAAACCGCCAGAAATATGCACTTCAATCGTTACCAGCGGTGCATTCATGCCGGTTGCAGCGCGAGTAAAAATTTTAGCTAATTGACTCATATAGCCTCCAACTCTTCGAGACTCCATCTAGGTTTAACAACAATATCACTACCTGTAGATGCTTGCCCTTTAGTTAGTCTTAAATGCCCGGCCAAAGCAATCATTGCTCCGTTATCAGTACAAAATTCTTGTCGTGGATAAAACACTTTAATCTCTAACTTTTTACCCATTTTATCTAAAACTTGTCGTAGCGACTGATTGGCGCTAACACCGCCTGCCACCACCAAGGTGGAATATTGAGTTTGCTCTAACGCACGTCTGCATTTGATCATTAAGGTTTGCGTAGCTGCCACTTCAAAAGCCTTAGCAATATCGGCTTTTTGTTCTGGATGCTTGGCAAAAGTATTGCGTGCAAAAGTTTTAAGGCCACTGAAACTAAAGTCTAGCCCTGGGCGATCAATCATTGGTCTTGGAAATTTAAACGCATCTTGATTGCCCTGTTGTGCAAGCTGCGCCAAAGCTGGGCCACCTGGATAACCCAAGCCCAAAATCTTGGCCGTTTTGTCGAAAGCCTCGCCCACAGCATCATCTAGTGATTCTCCAAGAATTTGATACTTACCAATGCCTTTAACGTCGACCAACATTGTATGGCCACCAGACACCAATAATGCCACAAATGGAAATTGTGGCTGTGTTTCTTCAAGTAGTGGCGCTAATAAATGCCCCTCCATATGGTGTACTGCCAAAGCAGGAATACTCAAACTCCATGCCAGGCTTTTAGCAATCGAAGAGCCGACCAATAACGCTCCTGCTAAGCCTGGACCAGCCGTATAAGCAATACCACTAATATCACTGAGCTGTAAGTTAGCCTCAGATAAAACCGCTTTTATTAAAGGAATGGCGCGTTGAATATGATCACGTGAAGCGAGCTCTGGCACTACACCACCATACTCGGCATGCATTTCCACTTGGGAAAACAACTGATGTGCAATTAAGCCTTGGTCTGATGAATATAGCCCGATACCGGTTTCATCACAAGAACTTTCAATACCTAATGTAACAAAGGGCTTAGTGGTCACTATTTGATTCGCCTAAATAGACTTTTTTCACATCCTCATTAGATAAGATTTCTGCTTTATCGCCTTTAGCAATAATAGCCCCATCATGGAGTACGTAAGAATGGTCACAAGTATCTAACATTTCGCGATAGTTATGATCAGTAATCAATACGCCAATGTTTTTATCACGAAGCTGATAAATAATTTTCTGAATATCTCCTACTGAAATTGGATCAACCCCAGCAAAAGGCTCGTCTAACAATACAAATTTTGGATTCATTGCCAGTGCTCTGGCGATTTCAACACGTCTACGCTCACCGCCTGAAAGGCTTAATCCATCGATATGACGAATGTGCTCAATGTTAAATTCATTTAATAATTCTTCTAATCGGTGTTTTCTTTGCTTCTTCTTTAATTCTGGATTAAGCTCTAAAACCGCCATAATATTGTTTTCGACAGAGAGTTTTCTAAAGATAGAAGGCTCTTGTGGTAAATAACCCAAACCAAGTTTAGCGCGTTTATGCATAGGTAGCTTGCTAACTTGAACATCATCAATAAAGACTTTACCTTTATCAGCCCTCACCAACCCACAAGCGATATAAAAACACGTAGTTTTCCCGGCGCCATTTGGACCTAACAAGCCAACAATTTCACCCGCTTTAACTTCAAAAGAAACATTACTAACTACTTCACGTTTAGCATATTTTTTATGAATATTTTGAACAGTTAATATGTTTTCTTGCATAAATTAACAAAGCGTTATTTTGAGTGCTTAATCTTACCCTAAATTAAACGAATTTGTTCGGAGCTATAAGCTTCAATTGTTGCGCCATCCACGTCAATCATCAGTGCGCCTTGCGCATTAACGCCACTCGCAATGCCAAGTGTTTTTTTACCTTGGTAATTAAGCTCTAACTGCCTGCCAAATAGGTAATCATGTGTAGCCCATTGCATCTGAAAATCATTAAAACCATGTTGTTCAAAACGCTGACAATAATGTAACAAGTTGTTAATTAATTTTTCTTGTAACTCAACAAGATTAAACAACTCACGTGTAATTTTAAAAAGATCTATCCATGGTGTTTTGCACTCAAAATTTTCGTCTAAATGGAAATTTAACCCTAGCCCAATTACAACAGACTGAATATTCTGCTGCACACTATTTTCAATCAAAATACCGGCTAACTTTTGATTGCCATAAAAAACATCATTTGGCCATTTGAGCTTTAAACCTTCAACATTGTAATTTTTTTTCAACACATCAATAACAGATAGGCCAACCATTAAACTTAAGCCATTAAGATTTGTATCTATTGAAAATGGACGGCGTAATGACAATAAAACACTACTGTCTTTTTTACTTAGCCAAGCTCTCTGATACTGGCCTTTTCCAGCCGTCTGTTCTCTAGCAATACAAACCTTAATATCTGTAGAAAAAGGTAATTTTGTTAGATAATCATTAGTGCTAGTTATCGACTCTAGAACAAAACACTCAATATCATCAGAAAGCTTTAAAGTAGAATAATTAACCACGTATTAATATTTGATAAAATAACTAAATTAATTTTACACCTAAATTATTTATGAAATTAGCACTCGGTGTGGAATACCTAGGCACAAACTTCCACGGCTGGCAACTACAAAAGTCCGGCATTCGTACTGTTCAACAAGTTGTTGAGGAGGCTTTGTCTAGTATTGCTAATGAGCCTATTCGAGTATTTTGTTCGGGTAGAACCGATGCAGGTGTGCATGCTATTGAGCAAATCATTCACTTTGAAACCAATGTGAAACGTGAAGATAAGGCCTGGCTATTTGGCGGCAATGTCAATTTACCTCATGATGTTAATTTTAAATGGGCTAAACAAGTAAATGACGATTTTCATGCGCGTTTTAATGCGCATGCTCGGCAATATCATTACAAAATTCACAATACGCCAGTGCGTTCTGCACTTATAGGTTCTCACTCACTTTGGGAACCTAGAGAGTTAAATATAACAGCTATGAGTGCAGCAGCTGAATATTTGCTTGGAGAGCATGATTTTTCTAGCTTTAGAGGGAGCTTGTGCCAAGCCAAGTCACCGATTAAGACTATTGAATTTGTTCGGTTAACTCAAACTGATAATGAAATCTTGCTAGATATTAAAGCCAATGCTTTTCTACATCACATGGTACGCAATATTGTAGGCACCTTGCTCAAGGTTGGTAGAGGTGAAAAGCCAATTGAATGGGCTCAAGAAGTGCTAGAGGCAAAAGATAGAAAGGAGGCGGGCGCTACAGCACCACCACAAGGACTGTATTTCTTGAAAGCTTTTTACAATAGTCTTTAATAAATTTTTCTAACCTTAGAAAACAAGATTCATCATTGTCATCATTACAACAATAAACAAAACTGTCATAATGCCGCCTGCCTTAATAAAGTCAGCAACTTTGTATCCGCCAGGACCCATAATTAACGCGTTCACTTGGTGCGTTGGAATTAAAAATGAGTTTGAAGTAGCGATCGCAACAGTCAATGCATATACTGCTGGATCTGCACCAACCTGAATTGCAATATTAACTGCAATAGGAACCAATAAAATTGTTGCACCAACATTAGACATAACCAATGTGAAGAATGTTGCTAAGATGGCAATAGACGTTAAGATAACCCATGGAGCCATATCGCCAACAACTTTAACTGTTTCTTGCGCAACCCAAAGAGCGGTGCCAGTTTTAGAAACAGCAAGGCCTAGCGGGATTAAACTTGCAAGTAAAAATACTGTTTTCCACGATACCGCCCGATAAGCCTCTTCAATCTTAAGAACGTTAGTCAGAATCATTCCAAGTGCGCCTGTCATCAAGGCAATTGACAACTTAATATCAGTGAACAATATTAAAAATAAGGCAATACCAAAAAATACGCCTGCCCATTTTACTTTTTCTGGTCTTGATTCTTCTTGTCTTGGGTATTCAGAGGTTACAACAATAAAGTCTTTATTATCTTGTAATCGATCCAGATCTTCCCAACAAACATGTGCAACAATCGTGTCACCAGATTGAAACTCCATATCTCGGATACCCTCTCCTTCTTTCAAGGTATTTCCGTTTCTGTGTAATGCCACCATAGCAATGCCATAGGCTTTTCTAAGCCAAACGTCTCGCGCTGTTTTGCCAATCAAACTAGAATTTGGTGGGATTACAACTTCTGCTGTGCCGCAATTCTGAGTAGATAGTAAGTCGGTAAATTGTTCAATCTTGTCAGACAATTCTAGCTTAAACCCTTCGACAAAACTCTCTACATTAGAACGTGATGTCAACACACCAATCGTTGTGTTAGGTTGAATGGTCGTGTCTCTATCTACTGAGTCTTGCCCAATAATTCCGTTACCTCTTTCATCCTGCAGAGCGACAACTCTAACTTTCGAAATAGTTTCTATTTCATCTAATTTAAGCCCAACAAGTTTACTGTTTTCAGGAATTTTAATTTCATATAAATCGTAATCTATCTGATAAACTTTCTGAAGATACTCAACCGCAGAAACACTCTTGTCTTCTTTTTCTTCTTGTTTTGGTAAAACAAATTTACCAGCAATAACAAAATAAATAATACCAGTTGCAACTAGCGCCACACCAATCGGAGTGACCGAAAACAAGCCCCATGTTTCCATTTGATTTTCAGCTGACAAGCCTTGGTTGGTTGTTAGAATTAAATCATTCAACAAAATCAATGGGCTTGAACCAACCATTGTCATCGTACCGCCCAAAATAGCAGTAAAGCCCATTGGCATTAACAGCCTTGACATTGGCACGCCTGATTTTGATGAGATACGGCTAACAACTGGAATAAACAATGCGGCTGCGCCAACGTTTTGCATAAATGAAGATATAAAGCCAACTGTTGAGGAAACGATTGGAATAATTTTAGTTTCTGACGTGCCGCCTTTCTTTACAATAAATGCTGCAACCTTAGTCATTAGACCGGTTTTATCTAAACCTGCACCAATAATCATGACAGCAATAATTGAAATAACGGCATTTGATGAAAATCCATCGAACAGTCTGTTGTTATCAACCAGCCCTTCTTCTAATCCCATTAACGCATAAACCAATGGCAACGAAGTCAGTCCTAAGATTACCATAACCGTAATAGCGGCTTCATCAACCTCTACAACTTCAAATGCAAAAAGATAAATCGTCAACAATAGAATAGCCAACATCCAAGCAATAGGCGTTGTTGGTGCAACAGTTGATAAAAATAGGGTGAAAACGGCAAAAATAATGCCTGCAATGACTTTAACGTTAAGCATAGTAGTACTGTAGTGAGGAAAGGTAAATTGCGTCTAATTTTAACCTAAAAACACTGACAATATCTACGAGATTAGATGCTTTAAAGGGCTTTTTGATGCAGCTTCTTCATCGCCTAACTCTCTCCATGCAAAACGCAAAGCAAGAGTGCGACGATCAAAAAAACGTTTACTGCCAAATCTATCCATAAAGCCCGCTCTTTTCAATACTTTCTCAATGCCTTCAGTGCGGGCGAATAAGATCTCCACACCATTAGAGGAACAACGATCCAATAAACGAGTAAGCATATCTTCGCCACTTGAATCAATCCAGTTAATCCCTGCCATATCGACAATAATATATCTTAAGCATTTATGCTTTTCTGCAATTAGTTTAAGTATTTTGTCTTCAAAATAACCTGCATTAGCAAAATACAGCGATCCTGAATATTTAACAATGGATACCACCTCACAACGCTCTAACTTATTATCTAAAGCATTAACAAGCATTTTAGATCCATCATGCGCAGAAAGCTCAGTAAATCTAGGCTCCATCGTGCGGTAAAGAAATAAACCTAACGATAAAATTATGCCGATCATAATACCATTTTCTAAACTCGGAGCAAAAACTAGCGTCAAAGCAAATGTAATGACTGCTACAAATGCATCATGTTTTTCAACTTTCCAAGCTTGCTTAATTGGCTCAATTTTGATCAAATTAAGAACCGCTGTCATAATAACAGCCGCAAGTGCCGCTTGCGGAATATGATAAAGCAGAGGCGTTAACCACAATAATGTAAAACCAACTAATATAGCTGTAACGACCGATGAAAACCCAGTCACTGCTCCTGCTGAAATATTAACCGCTGAACGGGAGAACGACCCTGAAATTGGATAACCCTGGAAAACACCAGAGACAAAATTTGCCAAACCTTGACCCATTAATTCTTGGTTAATATCAAGACGCTGTTTTGTTTTAGCTTGCATAACTTTAGCAATAGCGATTGCTTCCATAAAGCCAATTAATGCGATTGTAATAGCAATAACTATCATTTCGTTCATCGCTGAAAAGTCAACATCTGGTATTATAAAACTAGGCAAACCCTCTGGAATCGCACCAACTATGGCGCCACCAAACCCTCCTTCTTCAATAGGTTTGCCAAAATCAATCAGCCAAGAAATAAAAGTGGTAGAAGCGACAGCAATTAATACACCTGGTAATTTTGGCTGATATCTTCTAATGCCAATAATAATAATCGAAGCTGCAATTGCAAAAACGAGGGTTAACATATGGGTATTAGTTGCTGCATTAATAACCGTGCCCCAAACCTGTTCATAACTATATTCACCAGGTCCTTTAGCAACGCCGAAAATTTTATTTAATTGCGAGGCGGCGATAATAATTGCTGCCGCATTAGTAAAACCAACAACCACAGGGTGGGATAAAAAATTTATCACAAAACCCAGTTTTAATGCTCCCATAGCAAATCGAAAAAAGCCCACCATAAGTGCAAGTAACGAAGCATAAGCCGCATAGGTCACCATATCTGCCCCTTCAGGAACAACCATTGGTATCGCTGCAGCAGTAAGAAGCGATACAATAGCAACAGGGCCTGTGCCTAATTGACGAGATGAACCCATCAAAGCTGCTATCATAACAGGCAAAAATGATGCATACAAACCGTACTGTGGGGCTAACCCTGCTAGTTGAGCATACGCCATTGATTGTGGCACCAAAACTAGTGCAACCGTCAAACCTGCAACTATATCAGCTCTTAGTACTTTTTGATCTTTTAATTCGTGTATCCATACCAAGAAAGGCAAATACTTTGCGAATTTATTCATGAATTAGCCTTTCTAAAATACTAAAAAATGCGCTCTACTTTTTTACTAAAAAGCTTGTGTTGACGGGTTTAGAAACTTGGTTTAACGATTGTGTAAAAATTTAAAATCGCTTACGCTTCTATATATTAGAGAATTATAACATACTTATAGGCTAACCCTTATTAGGTTAGCCTACATACACTATATTAAAATTAAGCAAAGAATGTGCCGACAGCAGCCCCAAGCGTGTCTCGCATATCTACATCATCCGTTAACGGCTCAACAAGCGCCATATGACAAGCATCCTGTGGACTAATACCTTTAGAAATCAGTTGACCTGCATATATTAACAAACGAGTTGACATGCCTTCATCTAAACCATGGCCCTTTAAGTTACGCGAACGTTGTGCCACTTGAACCAGCTTCTCTGCTGTTTCTTTATCAATGCCAGTCTCGTGTGCAACAATTTCCACCTCCACCTCGCTAGGTGGGTAGTCAAACGACATGCCGCCGAAACGCTGTTTTGTTGATTGCTTCAAATCTTTCATCATAGACTGATAGCCTGGGTTATATGAAATTACAATTTGAAAATCAGGGTGTGCATCAACTTGCTCACCTTTTTTCTCAAGAGGTAATTGACGGCGATGATCAGTTAGCGGGTGAATAACAACCGTCGTATCTTGACGGGCTTCTACTATCTCATCAAGATAACAAATAGCACCTATACGGGCAGCAGTGGTTAGTGGTCCATCTTGCCATTGTGTGCCATTTGCATCAAGTAAAAAACGACCAACTAAGTCTGATGCTGTCATATCTTCGTTACAAGCAACACTAATCAGAGGTTTTTGTAGCTTCCACGCCATGTACTCAACAAATCTTGATTTTCCACAACCTGTAGGTCCTTTTAATAAGACCGGCATACGGGCAGAATATGCCGCCTCATAACGCTCAACCTCTTGACCAACCTTATGATAATAAGGCTCTTCGGTTATCATGTATTGACTTGTATCTATCATCTTTTCCTTTATATTTAGTTAATATCAATTAGAGAATGTATTTTACCTAATTATTTATTTTGTTAACGATAAATACAGCTCTGGTAACTTCTCAGGCAATCGCTCAACATTGTCAAGCACCAAAAAGTTTTGAGCCCCAAAAATCCTTGATACATATTCATCTGCATGTGGATCAAGTGTTAAGCAAAATGTATTAATACCCTCTCTAGCTAATTCTTCAACAGCACGCTTTGTATCAAAACGTAGGTATTGAGGGTCGTTTTCATCATTATCTGCTGGTTCGCCATCGGTCAATAAAAATAGAATTTTTTTACTACTGCCTCGTTCATTAAGTAACGAGCCTGCATGACGAACCGCTGCGCCCATCCTGGTTGATAGTTGGCCTGTCATCCCTGCTAAATGCGCTTTAGCTTCATCACCATATTCTTCATCAAAATCTTTGAATCGATAATACTCTACATCATGGCGCCCATTAGAGTCAAAACCATGTATCGCAAATGGGTCGCCAATTTTATCCATAGCATCTGCCATAAGGGCAGCTGCTTCGCGTGACAAATCTAGAATAGTTGGCTGGTTATTTTCTTCAGACTCATCATCATTCTTTTTATTTGCATTCGCTATAAGATCAGACTTAGAAGATGGCAATGGGTCATTAGTTGACTCTGACAAGTCAACTAACAATATAACCGACAAGTCTCTAATCTGAAGGGTCGTTCGTATGCCTATACGAGGATCAGGCTGCATGCCACGACGAATATCAATCATTGCATTAATTGCCTCATTCAAGTCAATTTCATCTCCATCTTCAACTTTTCTTTGTCTGATCAGGCCTTGTGGCTGCACAGCCTCAATAAGATGTTTTAGTCGTCTTACAAGTGGCTTATGACGCTCTAAAATATCTTCAATAACTTCCGTGTCTCCAGATTTTGGTCGCTTTTCTAATAAAGTTACCCAACTCGGCCTTTCTAGTTGAGTCTGATAGTCCCACTCGTGATAATGGACTGGCGAAGAGATAGGTTCTTTACCTTCCATTTCATTCCATGAAACACCCTCATCTTCATAAGGAAATAACTCTGTACCAAGAACCCAAATTTCTTGCGCATCATCGCCAGCATTTGGAACTTCAACTTCATTAATCATTTCCATCAAACTGACATATTTGCGAACTTGTTGTGTTTCGCCTGGTAATAGCTCATGGCCTTCTTCAACATGATCAGGCGACTGCCATAAACATCGATTATCATCTCGGTAAACATTACTGTATTTATCATGACTTGAATTTAAAACAAGATCTGACTCTAGAATTTTTTGCGCAAGGTTCAAACCAATTTCGCGAGAAATTTCTGATTCTGATATACGGTCTTTACAAGCTATGAATTGTTGGCGAGCATCTATAACCAATGGATGATCGTCTCGATAATCTTCATCTATCAAAGCTCTTGCCATTCTATCCAAAATAGGTTGAAGCGTATTATCAGGACTCTTATCTACTGGAAGTAAATTAATCCACAACTGCTTCATTCCTGGAAATTTTTCAACGGCTAAAAACTCAACACGCGCATCCTCGATTACACCAATAATCAATCGCTGTAAATTGCTTAACTCTTCTAGAGCATTCTCATCATATGAGGAAAAAACAATATGTGCCGCCGCATGCGCAGAACTAGCACGATAAACATCCATGCCCAAAACGATTGAATCTTCATCAGCATCTTCTGAGGGTTTGTAATCATCAAAAGCATCAGGAAGATGAATAAAATAATGCTCAATGTATGGCTGATAACCTTCACGTGTTTCATAGTCACCAGAGGTTGGGCGAATAAAAAAATCACGCCCCCATAACGATCTTAGGTACATGTTTAATCTTCGTTGAATATTAACGAAAAGCACACCACGTTGCTCTTGTTTTAAGATTGCTTTAGCTTGCTCACTTTTTAGACTAAAGTATTCAGCTTGCGCCTCAAAATCATCACGATAAGCAGAAATACCCCAGGAAGTCCAACGTCTAAGCCCACCTAATGTGAGCTGACCAAGCAAGACATCGAGGCTTTCTAAGAAAGGCCTGATTGCTCTTGGAGCTTTTGCTACCAAGTTATTCAATAAGCCTAAGTAGGCTTTAAATAGATCTATTTCTCCGAGTCGGCTTGCTGCAATTGGTGCTGTTGAGAAAACCAACGCAATAACTTCAGAACTCGTTCTTGAGTACATCTTAATTGCAATAGAATGCAAATCAGGTACTGCCTGTTCGCCAATCTCTTTTGCAACAATAGGTGCACTTTCAATGAATGAAATAACTAATTCAACACCGCGTCCAATTGATTTTAATCCTAATGCAGCCTCTAGATAAGATTGCAAACCTCGTGGGCTAAAAACACGCGTTGCCTCATGCCAATTCGCCTCAAGAACCTCGCCAGACTGCTCGCCTAACTCCTCAAGAAGATCTTCATAATCTGATAATTGAACTGACATAGAGAATAATAATAACTTGTTTTAATCTGGCCAAATACGTCGCGGACGAGCAACTGAACTATCTGTCATTTTTTTGACAGGCTTTTTAGCAGCAGGCTTTTTAGCAGCAGGCTTTTTAGCAGCAGGCTTTTTAGCAGCAGGCTTTTTAGCAGCAGGCTTTTTAGCTATTGATTTTTTATCAACAGGTTTGTCTTGTTCAGGCTTATTAATACTTTCAACTAACTTATCTTCCAATTTACTCATCTTATCTCCTCTTATTTATCTTTCAATAACTTCTTTAATCAATGATTCAATATCGTTAACCGCTGTGTCACCAC
>CAJVCK010000007.1 GCA_910595805.1 uncultured Candidatus Thioglobus sp.
GTGTCGCCAGTATTGATCTGGACATGCCTTGTTTAAAAGCGGCCAGCACTATGTGGCTTAGAAAGTTCAGAAGAATCCCGGTTACTCACAAGAGTAAGTTAGTCGGTATTGTTAGTATTGGTGATGTACACCGAGCGATCTTTAAGTCGTGCATGACGTCATAAAGCCCACCTTTTTTTCCTGTATTAATTCTTGACCCTTTTACTCAGTTTTTCAGAGTATCTCTTAGGGGGTATATTAAAATATCACCATAAAATAATGTGTTAAAAAATGCCTATCGGTATAATAATTTTTTTGAATTTAATTATAGGATAGACATGTCAAAATTAGTCCCGCCACATGGTAGTGATAAAATTAACGAATTAGCCCTATCAGGCGATGCATTAACTGCAGAGCTAGCAAGAGCTGAGTCACTTGCAAAAATCACTTGTTCTTCTAGAGAAGAAGGCGACATTGTTATGTTGGGTATCGGTGGTTTTAACCCACTAGATGGTTTCATGGGTGAAGCAGATTGGAAAGGTGTTTGTGACAATATGACGATGGCTAACGGCTTATTTTGGCCAATTCCTGTTACTTTATCAACGGATGATGCAGACGTAAAAGCAGGTGATGAAGTTGCTATTGTTAGTGGTAAGTCTGGCGATATTCTTGCAACAATGACAGTGACTGAGAAGTACAGCATTGACAAGGCACACGAGTGTGAATCAGTTTTCAAAACAACTGAAGACGCTCATCCAGGTGTTGTTATGGTAATGGCACAAGGCGAGTTCAATCTTGCTGGCCCTATTAAAGTATTATCTGATGGTGGCTTCCCAGCTAAGTTCGGTGAGTTGTACATGACGCCTGCTGAGACACGTACTTACTTTGATAATAAAGGTTGGAAGACAATTGCAGCATTCCAAACACGTAACCCAATGCATCGTTCACATGAATACTTAGCAAAAATTGCAGTAGAGATTTGTGATGGCGTGATGATCCACTCAGTATTAGGTGGCCTTAAGGCTGGCGATATTCCAGCTGACGTTCGCTCAGAAGCAATTTCAACATTGATTGAAAACTACTTTGTAGATAACACAGTATTACAGTCTGGTTACCCATTAGACATGCGTTATGCAGGTCCACGTGAGGCATTATTGCACGCATTATTCAGACAAAACTACGGTTGTTCACACCTAATCGTTGGTCGTGACCACGCAGGTGTTGATGATTACTACGGTCCATTTGATGCACATAACATCTTTGATGAAATTGCTGATGATGCACTAGTAACACAACCACTTAAAATTGACTGGACATTCTGGTGTCATGAATGTGGTGGTATGTCTTCAATGAAGACTTGCCCACATGAAGCTAAAGATCGTGTTCTATTGTCAGGTACTAAAGTTCGTAAGATGTTGTCAGATGGTGAAGACCTTCCTGAAGAATTCTCGCGTCCTGAAGTGGCTAAAGTATTGCAAGCTTACTACGCTGGCATTAAGGAAGAAGATAAAGTAGAAATTAAGTTGAGTGGACATTCAGCTAAGTAAGAACTTATTTATTTTTTCGTTGTAAAGAAAAAGTATTCTAAGTATAATAATTGGATTTTTGGCGCATTCAACTACGTCAAAATCTAAAAACAGATTATTAACAACGTTGTTAATAGTTTTAGTTTGTGATTAATAAAACCCTAAGGAGGAAAAATGGATATCACTACAACACCAATTGCAGCATTAGCTGAAAATGGTATCGCATGGGCAGACATGCAAATGTATGTTTCTGTCATGATTGCATTAGTCATTGTTATGACAATTGCTGATTTACTACATAAGAAGAGTGCGACGTACTTTTTTCAAGCAGCTGATAAAGCAGACGAGTTGTTAGCAGCAGGCGAAGCAGAGTCTTCAATCGGAAATGAAACAGGTAGATTGAAGCAACTTAGCGCTGGCGATAAAGTGAATGCGCTTGTTGGTACAGTGGCAGTAGATGTAGCAACTGCAGGTGAATTCTCTAATGGACCACGTAGACTGGTTCATATCTTTACAATGTGGGGTTTTGTGTTATTTGTTGCTGCAACAGCGATGATTATTTATGGTGAAGCACAAACAACAACATTAGCAACAGCATGGAATATTGGTGCAATTATGTTGTTAGTTGGTAGCTGGGGATACTGGTTTGCATTTAAAGTTGATTGTCAAGCTGAAGGCCAATCAATTTTCCAAATCGATCTTAGAAAAGACATCTTTTCACTAGGTTTAATGGGTACATCATTAGCAGCATTAGGCTGGACATATACTGGCGGCGGTACTAGCGCATGGTTTATTTTCTTGATCATCTCAACTACGGCGTTATTTGGCAGTGTTTACTGGTCAAAGTTTTCGCATATGTTTTTCAAGCCGATGGCAGCCTACAACAAACGTATTATTCAAGCGAATGGTACAAATGAGAACTTGCCTCATGAAACAAGAGACGATGAATGGCAGCAAAACAGACACTCTATGGAGCTTCTTAAAGATGCACCAATGGATATGGGTCTAGGTATTAAGCGTGAAGCGCCAAAACATTACTAATTTATTAACTAATTAACTTAAAAGAGAGGAAATAATATGCCAACTTTTGTATATATGACTCGTTGTGATGGTTGTGGACATTGTGTAGATATCTGCCCATCTGACATTATGCACATCGATAAAAAATATCGTCGTGCCCTAAATATTGAACCTAACATGTGTTGGGAGTGTTACTCATGTGTTAAAGCATGTCCACACCAAGCAATTGACGTACGTGGTTACGCAGACTTTGCACCACTAGGTCACAGTGTTCGTGTTCTACGTGATGAAAGAAAAGGAACGATCGCATGGAGAGTTAAATTCCGTGATGGCCGTGTTAAGAACTTCTTATCACCAATCACAACTAAGCCATGGGGTTCAACAATTCCAGACTTTAGAAACGAAGCTGCACCAACTCAAGAAGAGCGTGACAGTGAATTATTAGCTTTTGAGCCAGAATCAATTCGTTTAGATGATGGTGGCTTGCATACGTTAGAGTCTAACGGTTTAGAACTTAAAGAAGGAGTGTACTACTAATGGGTTACAAGACAATTACAGAAGACAACATTGATATTCTTGTTGTTGGTGCAGGTTTAGGTGGTACAGGTGCTGCTTATGAAGCAAGACACTGGGGACGTGACAAGAAAATCGTAATTGCTGAAAAAGCAAACATCGATCGTTCTGGTGCGGTTGCTCAAGGTTTATACGCAATTAACTGTTACATGGGTACTCGTTGGGGTGAAAACAATCCTGAAGATCACGTACGTTATGCACGTATCGATTTAATGGGCATGCTTCGTGAAGATTTAGCTTTTGATATGGCTCGTCACGTTGACTCAGCAGTTCATAAATTTGAAGAGTGGGGTTTACCACTTATGAAGAATCCAGATACTGGCGCTTACATGCGTGAAGGTCGCTGGCAAATTATGATCCACGGTGAATCTTATAAGCCTATCGTTGCAGAAGCGGCGAAAGTAAACGCTGATAAGACATTTAACCGTATCATGGTTACACATTTATTGATGGATGATGCAAAAGATAATCGTATTGCAGGTGCTGTTGGTTTTAACGTACGTACAGGTAATTACCATGTATTTAAATCTAAGACAGTAATCTGTGGTGCAGGTGGTGCATCTAATATCTTCAAACCACGCTCAGTGGGTGAAGGTGCAGGTCGTGTATGGTACGCACCATGGTCTTCAGGTTCAGCTTATGCATTAATGATTGAAGCGGGCGCTAAGATGACACAGATGGAAAACCGTATCGTTCTTGCTCGATTTAAAGATGGTTATGGCCCAGTAGGCGCATACTTCTTACATCTTAAGACATACACACAAAATGCTTATGGTGATGAGTACGAATCTAAGTGGTTCCCAGCATTACAAGAAATGGTAGGTAAAGAATATTTAGATCCTGAAGCATCTCATGCTTCACATAGACCTATTCCTACATGTCTACGTAACCACGCATTTATCTCAGAGGTAAATGCAGGTCGTGGCCCAATTCACATGGTAACAATGGAAGCATTCCAAGACCCTCATTTAGAAGAAGTAGGGTGGGAAAACTTCCTAGGAATGACTGTTGGTCAAGCAGTATTATGGGCTGCAACTGATATTGATCCTAAATATGTTAACCCTGAGTTGACAACATCTGAACCATATGTAATGGGTTCACATGCAACAGGCTGTGGCGCATGGTGTTCGGGTCCTGTAGATATTTCAGGTAACATTCCTGAATATCACTGGGGTTATAACCGTATGATGACAGTTGAAGGTTTATTTGGTGCGGGTGATGCAATTGGTGGTACGCCACACGCATTCTCATCAGGTTCATTTACTGAAGGCCGTATTTCTGCAAAAGCAGCATGTAAGTATATTGATGATGGTAAGGCTGATGGCATTAGTGTTTCACAGAAACAAATTGATGACCGTAAAGAAGAGATTTACAAGCCATTAACTACTTATCAAGTTGGCAGTAATGAGATTGTTGGTGGTACGGTATCTCCAAGTTACATATTGCCATTCCCTGGTTTACAACGTTTACAGAAGTTAATGGATGAATATGCAGGTGGTGTTACTGTTTCATACATGACTAATGATAAGCTTCTTAATATGGGTCTTCATAAACTGAAGATTCTGGAAGAAGATTTAGACAAAGTTGCTGCTGAAGATATTCACCAGTTACTACGTGCTTGGGAGCTTAAGCATCGTCACCGTACTTCGGAATGTGTTGTACAACATACATTGTTCCGTGAAGAGACTCGCTGGCCTGGTTACTACTACCGTGGTGACAAGATGAAGCTAGATGATGAAAATTGGCATGTACTAACAACTTCGCAGTATAACCGCACTACAGGTGAATACACAATGGAGAAACAACCATTGTATCACTTAGTTGGTGATATTGAAGATAAGGCGTTAGCTGAGCTTAAATCTAAGTAAGACAGATTTAATCTGTAATAGAGGTTTATGTGTTAAGTCTCTATTATCTTAAAAAAGACCAACAATTAGTTGGTCTTTTTTTATCTATAGTAAGTTTAGTGATAGACTTACTATAGATAAAAAAATACAAATATTTTTGTGGAGTAGGATATGGATATTCTTGAAAAGTCAGAAAAAGAAATACTAGAAATTGCTCGACCTATGTGGGACGAGTTAGTAAAGTATTCAAATAATTCTAATTATGGTGCGTTTACTAGGAACTTTTCTGAAGAAATGCTACGTGGTGCTAACGAAATTGAAATGGGAAAGCAGTTTGCACGAAGTGAACTAACTAAAAATTTAGATGAAGATGTTGAATTTATGGGCACGATTAGACGGGGTAATCATGTAACGGCACTATTCAAACAAAAACATAAGAAAAAGCCTGGCGAATGGTTGGGCCGTTTAGTTTTGGGCTATGAAGAAGACAAAATAAAAATTTTTGGTGCTACCATTTTTTAAAGTATTAAGAAGTATTACAGTGAATAAATTAAAGATTGAAGACGGAAGGTTCGTCGAACTAAGATATAAAATTCTTGATAAAAAGACAAGAGATGTCTTAAATGAAGTTGAATTTCCGCTTGGTTATATTCAAGGAATCAGCGAGATATTATCGCCTGAAGTGACTGCTGAACTTGTTGGTCAAGTAGAAGGCGATATTATTGAATTACCTATCGATATTGATTTATTATATGGCCCACGTGATGAAAAGTTAGTTGCTACAATGCCTCTAGATACCTTGGATGAAGACCTACAAAAGGTTGGAACTATGATACCAATGGAGAATGATAAAGGTGATCGAATTAATTTTACAGTCATAAAAATTAATGAGAATTCAGTAACTGTAGATGGTAATAATCCATTATGTGGTCGTGATGTTGTATTTGTTCTTGAAATTCTTACAGTTCGTGAGCCAACAAATGAAGAGGCTAGACTAGGTGGACCTGTAGACGACGTTATGCCTGGCCTTAAAAATGCACAATCAATACATTAAATATTATGGACTTTACACAAACAGAAATTGATACTATCCAAAAACATGTTGATGATCGCTGGCGCGAGAAGGATCATGGTGTGCATATGGGCGACATAGAAGTTGATGGAAAAGAGCAGCCTGCAGCTGTTTGGGAGCATAAACATTACACGTTTGTCGTCATTAAAATGGGTGCCTTTAATTATCAGTGCATGTTTTATTTTTTACGTGATAAACGTTTTGATGCTGGTATTGATGCTTACAGTGACTTAGATGAATGTGTTGATTCTATTATGAAAGCACAAGCTGACTTCTCGCTATCTAAAAGTACGAATGCACTCAAACCTAAAGAAAATAAAGCAAGTTAGACTTTATCTGACTGTTTATAATCAAAAAGGGTGCTAACAGCATCCTTTTTTTTGAGTCCCTATTAATATAGTTGTATATAAATATTGATATAATTAAGTAATTTATTTATATGGGGTTAGTATGTTGTCTAATCTAAACGGTTTAAGTGATGAAATTTTCACACTATTCTTAATTATTTTCTGTGCTTCTATTGTCTTTGGTGTTGTTGCACGAAAAACTGATTTTTGCCCCTTGGGCGGTATTGCTGATTTAATGTATAGTGGCAATACTGGACGATTGTCTATGTATTTTTTTGCAATTGGCACTGCAATACTTGGTGTTACTATCTTTGAAGCATTAGGAGTTATTAGCGCTGATAGTACACGCCCTCCTTATCGTATGAGTCAATTTAATTGGCCCGCTTATTTAATTGGTGGTGCTTTATTTGGTGTCGGTATGACCATGTGCCGTGGATGTGGTATGAAGAGTATTCTTAACCTGGGTGGTGGTAATTTAAAGACTGTTGTTGCTATTTTAGGGATGGGTGGCGCTGCAGTCTTGATGCTATATGTTGAAGGTTTTTTTAATGATTATTTTTTGTCGTGGGTGTTGCCTGTCTCGCCTAATTTAGAAGATTATGGCATTCCTAAGCAGGACTTGGGGGCAATTTTTTCAAGTTTTATAGGGGTTGATGCGTCAGCTATACGCACTATTATTGGCTTATCATTAGGATTATTCATTTTATCGCTAGTATTTACTAGTAAAGATTTTTTGTCCAGACGTGATAACTGGATTGGCGGTTTTATGATTGGTGCTTTGATTGTAATCGCCTTTTACATATCTGGTGGCCCTATTGGTGAACTAGCTAATGAAGCTTCTGAATTTAGCGATATGCCACAAAATGGCATGGGTACGCAATCCTATACCTTTATTAGACCAATGGGAGATTTGCTCTATATTGCTTCGAATCCAGAGTGGTATATTTTAACCTTTGGGCTAGTTGCCTTTATAGGCGTAGGCGTAGGCTCAGTGTTAATTTCTCTTTTAACCAGACGCTTTAAGATTGTTTGGTTTAATTCTATTGGCGAAGCTATTCGTTATGCTGTTGGTGGTGTAATGGTTGGTATTGGTGGTATTTTAGGCATGGGTTGCACATTAGGTCAAGGTATTGCTGGTACATCGACTTTGTCTTTAGGCTCTTTTGTGGATTTATTTGCACTCATGTTGGGCGCTTATATTGGTATCCGTATGCAAAAACAATTCATGAGCGACCATGAGGTGCCAAAGGCAGATTAGTTATTTTCTATAGGCGAAAAAAAGGCGTGCTATTTGCACGCCTTTTTATTATCTTTTAATCGACTATCCTAATAAAGGAGTGCCTAATAAAGGAATGATCATGATTGCAACAATGTTGATAATCTTGATCAGTGGGTTGATCGCAGGACCAGCCGTATCTTTGTACGGGTCACCAACAGTGTCACCGGTAATTGCTGCTTTGTGTGTGTCAGATCCTTTTTCATGACCTTCACCAAGCTGACCATCTTCGATGTATTTCTTAGCGTTATCCCATGCACCACCACCAGTGGTCATAGAGATTGCCACGAAAATACCCGTTGCGATAGAGCCGATTAATAAACCACCTAACGCCTCAGCACCTAATAGCAAACCAACAGCTACTGGGAACAAGATAGGTAGGATTGAAGGGATAATCATTTCTTTAATCGCAGACTTAGTTAACATGTCAACCGCTTTAGAGTAGTCAGGTTTCTGAGTGTAATCCATAATGCCTGGCATCTCTCTAAATTGACGACGTACTTCTTCAACAATGCCACCGGCTGCACGACCTACCGCTTCCATTGCCATTGCGCCGAATAAGTAAGGAACAAGACCACCTAAGAATAAGCCGATAATCACCATGTGGTTTGATAAATCAAACGAAATAGCATCAAATCCAGCTCTAGTGTTTAATTCATTGGTAAAGTCAGCAAACAATACTAACGCTGCTAAACCAGCAGAGCCAATTGCATAGCCTTTAGTTACCGCTTTAGTTGTATTACCTACCGCGTCTAGTGGGTCAGTAATGTTACGAATTTCTTCAGGAAGTTCTGCCATTTCAGCAATACCACCTGCATTATCAGTAATCGGACCATAAGCGTCTAAGGCAACAATAACACCCGTCATTGACAGCATAGCCGTTGCAGCAATTGCAATACTGTATAGGCCGCCTAATGCATGCGCACCCCAAATACTGGCACAAACGGCTAATACAGGTAATGCAGTAGATTTCATACTTAAACCGATACCAGCAATAACGTTAGTACCATCACCTGTTTTAGAGGCTTCAGCAACATGTTGTACTGGCGCACTCTCAGTTGAGGTGTAATATTCAGTTACAACTACCATGACAGCAGTTAACGCTAAACCGATTAATGATGCATAGAACAAATTCATACCCATGCCCATATCGATGGTCACGTAATAGAAGGCAATTGCCGCTAATACTGCAGAGACGATTAAACCTTTATAAAGTGCACCCATGATTGAACCACCATCAGATACTTTCACAAAGAAAGTGCCAATAATTGAAGCAATAATAGAAACAGCACCTAAAGCTAATGGGTAAAGAATTGCATCGTTACCTAAGCCAAGTACACCTGCAAGCATCATTGTTGCAATAATAGTTACCGCGTAAGTCTCAAACAAGTCAGCCGCCATACCTGCACAGTCACCAACATTGTCACCAACGTTATCAGCAATTACTGCAGGGTTGCGCGGATCATCTTCTGGGATGCCTGCTTCAACTTTACCAACAATATCAGCACCAACATCAGCACCTTTAGTAAAGATACCACCACCTAAACGAGCAAAGATTGAAATTAATGAACCACCAAATGCCAAACCGATTAACGCATGTAATGCATCAGCCTGTGCAACATCATAAGCCAGTAAGCCCATGTAGAATCCAGAAACACCTAATAGTGCCAGACCAACGACCAACATACCAGTTACCGCACCACCTTTAAAGGCAACTTGGAAGGCAGCATTTACGCCATTTTTAGCGGCTTCTGCTGTACGACAGTTAGACTTAACTGATACACTCATACCAATGTAGCCTGTTGCGCCAGAAAGCACCGCACCAATCAAAAATCCAAGTGCAACTGAGTAACTTAATGCTTGAGAAATAACAACCAATAGCACCACACCAACCATGCCAATGGTTGTATATTGGCGGTTCAAATAGGCGCTAGCGCCTTCTGCAATCGCATCTGAAATCTCTTTCATCTTGTCGGTACCTGGGGATTGTTTGTAAATCCAGGTCATTGTGTGTAAGCCGTATAGAACGGCAATAAGTGATGCCCCAATGGCAAGTGTTAGTGTATCCATATTCTCTCCTCAAAGTAATAGTATTTATTTTTCCCGATAAGATTGTACTTCAGTTATTGAATGTACGTATCATTATTTTTTTGTGGAAAAAAATAGCTCGTTTAACGAGCTATTTTTATAAGGACCGCAAGAATTAATTACTATTCCTTTTTCCAGTATTTGGTTTCTATTCCTTCTCCTAAATCCGCATCAATTAGTCTAGATCTAAGTTTTAGGAGTTTTTCTAATAGTGCAGGCTCAGCTTCTTCGTAACCCTGGGCATCAGGAACACGCTTGACCACAACCCCTAATAATTCAGTAATCGCATTGCCAATAGAGTTTTGAGAGATAGTAACAATTAATTTACCCTGGTCATTTCGATAGATTAGTTGCTTGAAAGCTGGCTGCCATCGAATTGACGATGAATATTTAGGGTCGTCAATACATTTGTCACGGACTTTTTTAGCTGCAGACAAGAAGCATGTATTGAATAGTAATGTGTTTTCAATTAATTCAGGGAAGTAAGCCTCTTTAGGGACAGAAGAATTGCGACAAGACACCTGTGCAAAGAATGTTCTGTAGAAATCTAAAAATCCTTTTAAGACTAAGTCGTATTCATCCCAGAATTTGACATTTTTTAAACTATCAATACCACCAGTTACTTCCCAGCTAGGGAGACCTTGAGGGTAGCCAGTAAGAGCAAGTCCAGACGCCTTTCTATCGATAGGCTTAAGAATTTCAAAATTAAGTTTCGATTGAAATTCTGCATATACATCTTCCATATAGTTTGCAAATAATGAGTGTTGACCACCATCAGTCAGATTTGGATTTTTAGGATCTGACAGCTCAGAGTTTTCTAATTGCTTCTTATTAAAGACAATAAAATGATTATGCAACATGCGAATACTTGGAACACCAGGTGATGTTATTGGCCATGTTGAATCTAGTGATGCTTCGCCACATAACACCAGATGCTTGTCCGCATCTGGAAACTCTTCTAGCATAAATCCAATGATTATTTGATTCATGCGATTCCAAGTATTTTTAACATTGTTTGGCACTTGAGTACGCCTGACCGGCCTACCTAAAGGATTTAGTATGCTTTTAGATGTGTTGTAAATAATAGAACAATCAAATAAATTTGAATGCCCCAGTGCTTTACGATACAGAAGTAAATCCTCGCTGTTTTCCATAAGGCCATTGTTTTGAGCAAGGTCTTTTAGATTTTCTGGTGAGTTGAAAAATTCATTAGGTTTCATGCCTTCGGGCACGTCTAACGGTATAGGTCGGAATGGGACGTCAATCTGTCTTGGGCCAATTTTATTCATTTGAATTTCCACTATTAAAATTTAAAAAAAAAGCTTATGTTTTTGACAACATAAGCCTCATAGTTTTGTTGTTAGACAATAACTCTAGTCAAGGTTTGTATAAATACGATCTCTGACTTCATTGAGCGATCCGACACCGTTGGCAGCGCCGTATTTAGGTGCATTGTCATCTGTATTCATCCATGATTGGTAGTAATCAACCAAAGGTTGAGTTTGCTCATGATAAACCTCTAAACGAGAACGAACAGTATCTTCATTGTCATCAGCACGCTGAACAAGGTCTTCACCTGTAATATCGTCTTTACCTTCCGCTTTAGGTGGATTGTAAACAATATGATAAGTGCGACCAGAGGCTAAATGAGCACGACGACCCGACATGCGAGAAACGATATCTTCATCAGGAACCTGAATTTCAACAACAAAGTCAATTTTTACACCATCAGTCTTTAAAGCTTCAGCTTGGGCAATAGTACGTGGAAAGCCATCAAACAAAAAACCATTTTCACAGTCGTTTTCTTGAATTCTTTCTTTAACTAAACCAATGATAATATCATCAGAAACCAAGCCCCCTGCATCCATTACTTTTTTAGCTTCAATACCTAAAGGTGTGCCTGCTTTAACAGCGGCACGCAGCATATCACCTGTTGAGATTTGTGGAATAGAATACTTCTCGCAAATATTCGTTGCTTGAGTTCCTTTTCCTGCGCCTGGAGGACCTAATAAAATAACGTTCATTATCTGAATCCCTTATACTTCAAAAGACGGTAATTTCTTTTCTACCATCTCTTTTTTCATTACCACGTAGTCTGGCAAGCCATTTTTATATGGAGGGTAGTTCTCACCTTCGATTAAAGGCTGTAAGTATTCGCGACACGCATCAGTAATGCCAAAACCATCATCAGAGATATACTCCATTGGCATCATCTTTTCAACGTTGGCAATGTCTTTTAATTCACCAGAGCCAATTTCCCAAGTATACGGGTTGTTTGATGTGCGGATAATTGCAGGCATCACAGAGTTTTTACCTTCTAATGCCATATTAACAGCAGCTTCACCTAGTGCGTAAGCTTGTTCAACATCAGATTCAGAAGACAAGTGACGAGCAGCACGTTGTAAGTAATCTGCAACAGCCCAGTGGTATTTATAGCCGAGAGCGTCTTTAATTAAATTAGCAACAACAGGTGCAGCGCCACCGAGTTGCGCATGGCCGAAGTCATCACGAGTGCCTTGCTCTGCCAAGAAGCGACCGTCAGACCATTTTGTGCCTTCAGACACAACAATTGTACAGTAGCCAAATTCTTTAACATTGGCATCAACCTTGGCTAAGAATTTTTCTTCATCAAAATCAATCTCTGGGAATAAAATAACCACTGGAATTGAATCGTCAACTAAGCCGCCAGCCGCTGCAATCCAACCTGCATGACGACCCATTACTTCAAGTACGAAAATCTTAGTAGAAGTTGCTGCCATTGAAGACACGTCAAAACTTGCTTCCATTGTAGAAACAGCAATATACTTAGCTACTGAGCCAAAGCCTGGGCAGTTGTCTGTCACTGGTAAATCATTATCTACAGTCTTTGGTACGTGAATCGCCTGAATTGGGTAACCCATAGATTCAGATAATTGAGAAACTTTTAAACAAGTGTCAGCTGAGTCGCCACCACCGTTGTAAAAGAAGTAGCCAATATCGTGTGCTTTAAACACTTCGATCAATCTTTCGTATTCTGCTTTGTTCGCTTCTAAAGATTTCATTTTGTAACGACAAGAACCAAAGCCACCAGAAGGGGTGTGCTTAAGTGCTGCAACGTCAGCTGCTGACTCCTTAGATGTGTCAATTAGGTTCTCAGTCAACGCACCAATAATGCCGTTTTGACCAGCATAAACCGTACCAATTTTGTCTGAATGTTTGCGTGCAGTTTCAATTACACCACAAGCAGAAGCGTTAATCACAGCAGTTACACCGCCAGATTGAGCATAGAAAGCGTTCTTCATCGTCATACCTTTATTAAATAAGAATCAAAAAATTATACCTATAGCCGTTTTTCATCGCATTGTTTTCTAGTGATATCAAAATATATCTCATTGGGGGTATGATAAAATCATAAGTATTATTTTGTTTATAAGGGCGGGGCTCTCGATGAAAAGATTAGATCAAGTGTTATCAAATGATGGCGTGTCAGCTGAGCTAGAGCTTGTTATTAAAGATACAATGGTGGCGTGTAAAGATATTGCTTATAAATTAGGCCAAGGTGAATTAGCCGGTATTTTAGGTGCAACTGAAGATGAAAATATTCAGGGCGAAACCCAAAAGATGTTGGATGTTATTTCTAACGATCTTTTAAAAGACATTCTGTGCTCTAATCCTTATGTTAAGGGCGTGGGATCTGAAGAAGAAGATTATACTATTGCTGGTCATGCTGGCGGCAAATACCTAGTAACCTTTGACCCTTTAGACGGTTCTTCAAATATCGATGTTAATCTTTCTGTGGGTACAATTTTCTCTATTTTAGAGGCACCTGATGATAGTCGCACTGGCGATGATCAGGATGTCTTCTTACAACCTGGCAGCAAACAAGTCGCTGCTGGTTATGTTCTTTACGGTCCTTCCACATTGCTTGTAATGACAACAGGAAAAGGCGTTAACTTATTTACACTAGATACTAATATTGGCGAATTTGTATTAACTAAAGAGCAATTAAGAGTTGCCGAAGATACTGCTGAATTTGCAATCAATATGTCTAATCAACGCTTTTGGGAGTCAGAGATGCGGCAATATATTGATGACTGCCTACAAGGCGAAGAAGGTCCTCTGGGCAAGCGTTACAACATGCGTTGGGTTGCCTCTATGGTTGCAGAAGTTCACCGTATTCTTATCCGAGGTGGTATTTTTATGTACCCTTATGATAGTCGCGATCCAACGAAAGCTGGTAAGCTTCGTTTAATGTACGAAGGCAATCCGATGTCGATGATTATTGAACAGGCTGGCGGCCTTTCTTCTACTGGCCGTATGTGTATCATGGACGTACAACCTAAAGATATTCATGATCGTGTGCCGGTTATCTTAGGATCAAAAAATGAAGTTACTAAAGTGGTCGCTATGTTTGGTGATTATATTCCCAAAAAATAAAAGCTTAATTTCTTACTTCAAAGGCTAAAGTATTTTTAGCTAAAGATATAAGGGGTAATGTTCCACTCTTGAGTGTCACTTACTTCAAGTACTAAACATTTGGCACCACCATGGTTACGGATTTCACCCGATGCACCTGGATTGATTACCCAAGGCGCCGACGTTTTGTCGATGATCTGTTTGTGTGTATGCCCATAAATAATCACCTTTGCATCTGGGTAGGCTGCTCTTAACGATTTATGTGATGGCTTATGATGCCCATGTAGGTGGCCATGCTCAATGGCAATTTTCCCACTTGGAAATTCAAGAAACGCAACCCTATCAAGCGAGGCAATGTGCTCATCATTATTACCCTTAATCGCAATAATTTTTTGCTTAGGTTTTAATTGGCTCAACGTCGCTTCATCAATAATATCGCCTGCGTGAATAGCGATATCACATTGATTAGCAATCTGAATAATTTCAGGATGAATAAACCCATGAGAATCTGACAATATGCAAAGTTTTGACATGTTGAGCTTAAATAAAATAAAGAGTTTAATTATACTTAAAACTTTATTTTTCTTGTTAAAACAGCTGCTTATGTTGTTAACAAAAAAAGTTAGTGTTTTCTTAAAAAAACAGTGCAATATTGCCGGCTTTAATGGGCATAATTATGTGCGTTCGTTAGGCGGATAAACTTGAGGAGAAGTTAAAGAATAATGGGAGATGACAATGGCAGTATTATTTTCAGATGAATGGATGAATCAATTAAAAGACGCTTGGAATGGTTCAGACGAAGTGCGTGGTAAATTAGCAGAAATTAACTTTTCATCAACTATCGCTTGTGGTTTTAAGGGTGATGGTACGCCAACCGGTATTTTTATTGTTGAAAATGGCGAGTGCATTCGTGCAGGCGATTACAATGGCGAAAATGTAGATTGGGATATGCGCGCTGATAAGAAAAACTGGATGAAATGGCTAGACAAACCTTTGGGCATGGCATCAATGGGCATGGCAGTTACTATGGGTAAATTAAAATTTGAAAAAGGTGATTTTGGCGCAATGATCAAAGACCCTAGAATGGCTAATCCATTTGTAAAGAGCTTTGCTTTGATGGGTGCAATCGGTGGTGAATAATCACTAAGCGACCAAGTCTAAAGAACCCGCTTTTATAGCGGGTTTTTTATGTATGAGGTTTTACTGGCAAGGCGTGTTTGAAAGAATCAATATTAATAAACCCTTCAACCAGCTTGGTTTCAATTTTAGAGCTAGGCTTGCTAATGGCGACAACGGTTCCAATGCCAAACTTTTGTGCCGATCTAAGCACACTGACCGAGTCATCAAAAAAAATACTTTTTGTTTTATCCAAATCAATAGACGTGTCTAATTTATGCCAAAACCCTTGGTCTTCTTTGGCAACATCATAATCATGAGAAGAAATAATTTGGTCAAAATATTGTTCTAAGTTAGTAACCCGCATTTTTAGTTGAATGGTTTTTCGATGGGCATTAGTGACCAAGTAAATGCGTTTGTTGTGTTGTCTGGCTTGCTCTAAAAAGTCTAAGACAAACGGATGAACTTGAATTAAGTGTGCGATATCTTCTTTGAGTTTGGCAATGTCTAATTCGAACACCTTTTGCCAATAATCCAAACAGTACCAGTTTAACTTACCTTCTTCTGCACGCATGATAGGGTAAAACCTGTCTTTTGACTCTTGGTGGCTTAAGTTGTGTTTATTGGCGAGCACCAATGGTAAGTATTCCATCCAAAAATGCAAATCAAAATTAAGATCAAGTAGTGTGCCATCCATATCAAGCAGGACAGTATCGATTTTTGACCAGTCGACTTTAGCCTCGTCGCCAGCTTGTGCCATTTACATCGTCCTCTAAGATAATACCAAGTTCGGTAAGCTCATCACGGATTTGATCAGATAAAGCAAAATCTTTATTTGTTCTTGCCTCGTTACGTTGTTTGATTTTTGCATCAATATCTTCATCAGCCAAGTCGACACCTTGCTTTAAAAAGTTATTTGCGTCAGTTTGTAAAATACCAATATAGCCACCGAGTTTTTGTAAGAGTTGCGCCAATGCATTAGCTTGATCAATATCTTTTTCACGTTTAGAGTTAATCAACTTAGTCAGTTCAAATAAGATGCTTAACGCAATTGGCGTGTTGAAATCATCATCCAGCGCAGCATTAAAGCGTTTCTCAAAATCAAATCGTTGTGATACTTCGTCCATAGCCGCATCAGAAGCACTCAATCCGCGCATCGCTGTGTACAAGCGCGTTAAAGATGCCTTGGCATTATTAAGGTTATCATCACTAAAATTTAGTGGAGAGCGATAGTGAGAGCTCATAATGAAATAACGCAACGTTTCACCGTCATAGCTTTCTAATACACCACGAATGGTAAAAAAGTTATTGAGCGATTTACTCATTTTTTCATTGTTAATATTAACAAAGCCAACATGCATCCAGGTATTGACAAACTTACAGTCGTGAGCACCTTCGGACTGTGCAATTTCATTTTCATGATGTGGAAAAGTAAGATCCATACCGCCACCATGTATATCAAAATGGTTGCCTAAATGGTGTGTGGACATGGCCGAGCATTCAATATGCCAGCCTGGCCGCCCCTCACCCCAAGGCGATGACCAACTCGGCTCACTTGGTTTTGCCATTTTCCACAAGACAAAGTCTAACGGATCATTCTTGTCAGATTCAACATCAACCCTTGCACCCGCTTCAAGCTCGTCTAAGTTTTTACCTGAAAGACTGCCGTAACCTTCAAAGTCACGTACTGAATAATACACATCGCCACTTTTTCCTTGATAAGCAATACCTTTTTCAATCAGCGTTTCAATCATGTAAAACATTTGATCTATGGCATCCGTGGCACGAGGTTCTATATCAGGAGGTAGTATTCCTAAAGCGCGTTCGTCTTCATGCATGGCCTCAATAAAGCGATTGGTTAAGCTGTAAATATCTTCTTTATTTTCAACGGCGCGCGCAATGATTTTGTCGTCAATATCTGTAATATTGCGCACGTATTCCACTTTAGGAAAGTGGCGACGTAGATGGCGTGTAATCACATCAAACATTACCAGCACACGTGCATGACCCATATGACAATAGTCATAAACCGTCATACCACAAACGTACATACCAACCTTGTTTGGATCAATTGGATGAAAATCTTCTTTTTGTTTGCTAAGCGTGTTATATATTTTAAGCATGACGTTATTTTACTCAAGAATCATAACATTATCGAGTTGTCATGCACAAACCCTTATTTTTTATAAGTATTGAGTATAAATGTCGTTGTATAATTAATGGGTTTTTATAATTTATTTGGAGAAAGTATGAGCGTTTTAGTAACACAACAAGCACCTGATTTTACAGCAGCGGCCGTTCTAGCAGACGGCACGATCGTTGATGAATTTACATTATCTAGCCTAAAAGGTAAAAAGATTATGTTGTTCTTCTATCCACTCGATTTTACTTTTGTTTGTCCTTCAGAGATTTTAGCTCACCACCATAGAGTAGCTCAATTTTCCGAGAAAGGTGTTGAAGTTGTTGGTGTTTCGATTGACTCACAATTTACTCACAATGCTTGGAGAAATACAGCAGTGAATGATGGTGGCTTAGGTGCGGTTGATTTTCCGTTAGTGGCTGACGTTAATCATGCGATTATGGAATCATACGGTGTTGTTCACCCAGCAGGTATTGCATTACGCGCATCATTCTTGATTGATGAAAATTTTGATGTTCGTCACCAAGTCGTGAACGACCTTCCACTAGGTAGAAATGTTGATGAAATGTTACGTATGGTTGATGCACTAGATTTTCACACAACACACGGAGAAGTTTGTCCTGCAGGTTGGAACAAAGGTGATGAAGGCATGAAAGATACGCCAGATGGTGTGGCTGAGTATCTAGCGAAAAACGCCGATAATTTATAAGTAATTATTAGCTTAATAAAAGGGGAGTGATTCACTCCCCTTTTTTTTATTTTTAATATTGGAAAAAATGATGGAATTTAAAAAATTAAGGTGTATTGTTTGTGACTGGGTTTATGATGAGTATTTAGGTTCGCCAAAAGACGGCATTGAGCCAAAAACCAAATGGGAAGACGTTCCTGAAGACTGGGTGTGCCCTGATTGTGGTGCGACTAAAGATCAGTTCGAAATGATCGAAGTATAATAACAAAAAATATTTCTTGTTAAGGGCCTCTAGTAAAATACGAGGTTAATTTTTAAAAATGAATAAAAGAATGTCAAAAGTATTAATACTACCGGGTGACGGTATCGGCCAAGAAATTGTTGCACAAGCACTCAAAGTAATTGACCATCTCAATCAAAATGATGATTTGGGTATGGAATTAGTTCATGGCTTAGTGGGCGGCAGCGCTTATGATGAAACAGGCTCACCACTACCGCAAGCAACATTGGACGCTGCACATGAATGTGATTCAATTTTATTAGGCGCGGTTGGCGGTTATGAATGGGAAAGCCTTGAACGTGATTTGCGTCCAGAGCGAGGTTTGCTTGGCCTACGCGCAGAGATGGATTTATTCTCAAACCTGCGTCCTGCTATTTTGTATCCACAACTGGCTTCTGCTTCAACCCTTAAAGAAGACATTGTTTCAGGCTTGGATCTGATGATTGTGCGTGAATTAGTAGCGGGCATTTATTTTGGACAGCCTCGTGGCATTGAGCAAAAAGACGGTGAGCGTTACGGTTTTAATACAGCCACTTATTATGAATCTGAAATTCGCCGTATTGGCCATTCAGCTTTTAAGATTGCACAAAAACGCGATAAGCGTGTATGCTCAGTTGATAAAGCCAATGTGTTAGAAGTATGTGAATTATGGCGTGATGTCATGGAGGAAGTTGCCAAAGACTACCCAGATGTTGAACTATCTCACATGTATGTGGACAATGCCGCTATGCAACTGGTTAAAGCGCCAAAGCAATTCGATGTAATGGTTACCTCTAATTTATTTGGCGATGTGCTATCTGATTGTGCAGCAATGCTAACCGGTTCTATTGGTATGTTACCAAGCGCCTCTCTTAATAAAGATGGTTTTGGCATGTATGAACCAATCCATGGTTCAGCGCCTGATATTGCTGGACAAGATTTAGCCAATCCGTTAGCTACTATTTTGTCGGTTTCAATGATGTTGCGTTATTCACTTAACCAAGTTGTGCTGGCTGATAAGATTGATACTGCTGTAAATACCGTACTTAACCAAGGTTACCGTACACAAGACATTGCCAACGATGGTGATAAGGTAGTAGGGACAAGCAAGATGGGCGATCTTGTGGTAGAAGCCTTACAAGGATAATTATGGATATTGTCGTTTACTCCACTCATACATGCCCTATTTGCGTTAAAACTAAAGATCTTCTTGATAAATGGAGTTTGCCCTTTGAGCAAAAATACATCGATGAAGATCGAGCCCACATGTTGGAGTTTTCTAAAGTAACGGACGGCGCACGCATGGTGCCGCAAATTACCATTAATGGAAAGCATATTGGCGGGTTCAATGAATTAACCGAACTTCATATGGATGGATTTTTTGACTAAAAGAATCTCAATTTGCTAATTTCTATTTTTTTGAAATTAAAAAAACAAGATGCACTTAGTGGCTTTAGATATAAGTTAAAATTTAAAAAAACCGTAAAAATATTTAGATTTTTTCCTTATTTTGGGTTACATATCTCTTGCTTCGATCTCTAATAACATCTTATTAACTTGTCTACCCAATTGTTCCTCATAGCCACTCCAGTTATGATGGGTAGTTAACCTTTTATTAATAAAAGGTTTGATTTCATAGTCAGCTAGATCTTCTTCATAGCCCTTCAATACCTCTTCTTGGATGGTAGTTAAGTAAGTCAAATATGGTTCAATAACTTGCTCGATATTACCAGAGTGCCCATGACCAGGAACAACATGGGAGATGTTTAATTTTTTCGCATATTTTAGAATCTCAATATTGTCAATCATACTAGATCCACCTGCAAACCTACCTAAACGGCCGTTAAATATATTGTCGCCTGCAAAGAGTGTTTTGGATTGCTTGTGCTCAATCATGATATCTGAAGATGAATGAGATGCGGGAAACGGAGAGTGGAATATTAAAGTTTGTCCGGCTATGTTTAAAACATCTTTATGACTCACCGAATACTTTGGTACAACCGGCTCAGTTCCTACCATCTGACCATTGGTTAGATCATTAAAAATTTCAATCCACCTTTGTCCTTCGCCATACTCAGCCTCTCTAATCATGTTCATGTGGGCGTAGAATTTAGCATCTGGATACTTTTCTTTGATAGCGTGATTACCTAGCCAATGATCGCCATGTGCATGAGTGTTTATAACTGCTACAATTGGTTTGGATGAGACTAATGAAATTTCTTTTAACACTTTGTTGCCGGTTATTTTTGAATTACCAGGATCAATCACAATTAAACCATTGTCACCTTCTATGATTGCGGGATTATTGATAAAACCATGATTTTTCTCAGTAGGGTCTTGCAATGGGCCATGAATCACATGTACATCTTTGTTTAGTGCTTCGAAGCGATATTCGCCAACACCATCAATAACCCAAGCATGGGACAATGTAGATAAAAAGAAGAAGAAGACAATTCTATGCATTGATGCACCTGTTATGTTTAAAAAATGTTATTCTACCTAATGATATAATCGAAAATATGCAAAATAAACCAAAAATTTTAAATATCAAAACTCTTGCTACTACGCGCGTTTTCAATATTGAACGTTTAGATTTGGAATTTTCTAATGGTGAAAAACGTCAGTATGAACGTCTCAAGCCACCAGGTAATGGCGCAGTATTAGTGGTACCAATGTTAGATGATGACACTGTACTAATGATTTATGAATATTCGGGCGGCACCGATCGTTATGAGTTAGCGCTAACTAAAGGAAAGATTGATGCTGGAGAGACACCAATAGAAGCGGCCAATCGAGAATTAATGGAAGAGATTGGCTATGGTTCAAATAAATTAACTTTTATTAAAACCATGACGCTTGCACCTGGGTATCAGTCGAATGTAACACATATTGTGCTTGCACAAGATCTCTATGAAGCCAGCGCCGAAGGTGATGAACCAGAACCGCTTGAGGTAGTTGAATATAAACTTTCAGAATTAGAGAGCTTGGCTTATCATAAAGATTTGACCGAAGCTAGAAGTATTGCGGCGCTGTATATGGCTAAAGAAATTATCAGAAAACAAAACACGTGATTAATATCCCAGAAGAATTTATTCTTCGCTCAAGTGACACCCCCTTCCCTAATGTTGATTTGGCATTTGAAGAGCCTAATGGGCTGGTTGCTATTGGCGGTGATTTATCAATCGAACGCTTATTAGATGCTTATCAACAAGGTATTTTTCCTTGGTATAGTGAAGGCGAACCCGTGCTTTGGTATAGTCCAAATCCACGAATGGTTATTACCAAAGATAAACTTCATATTTCAAAAAGCCTGGACAAAGTACTGCGCAGTCATTATTTTGAAGTTCGAGTTAATAACGATTTTGAACAAGTGATTTATCAGTGTAAAAATATAAAGCGCAAGGACCAAGATAGCACCTGGATTGATAATGATATGGTGCAAGCCTATATTCAATTACATCGCCAAGGCTATGCACACTCAATTGAAGTTTATAAAGATGAACAATTAGTGGGCGGTCTATATGGTGTTGCGATAGGAAAGGTCTTTTTTGGGGAGTCAATGTTTTCTTGTAAGAGTAACGCCTCGAAAGTAGCCTTTGTACATTTGCTGAGAGATACCGATTATCAGTTAATTGATTGCCAAGTTGAAAATCCTCATTTAAAAACCTTAGGTGCCTTTAATATAGAGCGATCTGCGTTCGTGCAACAGCTTAGGGATTTACTGTAAAATAAAGATTTATTTTTAATACAATTGTGGTGACAACATGAATACAACAATTAAATTAGCAGCACTGTTTTTGGTTATTGTCGGCCTGTCTTCTTGTGGAAAAATGGGCGAATTAGAGCCGGTAAAAGCTGAAGCAATAGCCTCGGTTTATATTGCAACTCATCAGGCCTAACTTTCGTTGAGTTTTTCTTATCAAAATCAAACATTACACGCTGAATCTGTTGCAATAACAGACTTGATGGCGATTTACGGTTCGCCACTTTATGTATATTCACGTCGTGATATTGAAAATAATTGGCGTGAGTTTGATCAAGCTTTTGGTGCGCACCCTCACTTAGTTTGCTATGCGGTCAAGGCTAATTCAAACTTAGCGGTACTTAATGTGTTGGCAAAAATTGGCGCAGGTTTTGACATTGTTTCACAAGGCGAATTAGAGCGTGTATTAGCAGCGGGTGGTCAGGCCAGTCGTTGTGTGTTTTCAGGCGTGGCTAAAACAGCCAATGAAATTGAGCGCGCATTAGAAGTTGGTGTGCGTTGTTTTAATGTGGAATCAGCTTCTGAACTTGACAGAATAGAATCTGTTGCTCAGTCGTTAAATACACAAGCACCAATTTCTATTCGTGTGAATCCCAATGTTGATGCAAAAACACATCCTTATATTTCTACCGGCTTAAAAGAAAATAAGTTTGGTGTCGATATTGATGATGCCATTGGCTTGTACCAACGTGCACAAGATTCTGAGTATTTGGATGTGCAGGGTTTAGATTGCCATATCGGTTCACAATTGACTGAAGTATCCCCATTTTTAGATGCATTGGACAAAGTATTAGAATTGGTTGGCCATCTTAATCAACAAGGTATTGAAATTACACATCTAGATTTAGGGGGTGGCGTAGGCATTCGGTATGATGATGAACAGACCATCGACATTAAGGCTTATGTTGAAGCAATGATTGCCAAAGTGGGTGATATTGAGATAATTTTAGAACCTGGAAGGGCGATTGTGGGAAACGCTGGTGTATTTATCACTAAAGTTGAATTTCTAAAGCAAAATTCTGAACACTCATTTGCCATCATTGATGGCGCAATGAATGATCTTTTGCGCCCAAGTTTTTATAATGCGTATCATCAAGTGTTGCCCATCAGCGAAAATTCTAACGGCATTCAGGCAAGCTGGGATTTGGTTGGGCCAATTTGCGAAACTGGCGATTTCTTAGCCAAAGGCAGAGAATTATCTTTATCGCAAGGTGATTATTTAGCTTTAATGTCAGCAGGTGCTTATGGATTTACTATGAGCTCAAATTACAATTCCCGCCCACGAGTAGCCGAGGTAATGGTGAGTGGCGACCAGTATCATCTGGTTCGAGAGCGTGAGACTATCCAAGATTTATTTAACAATGAACACATAATCAATGAATAAACTAACCAACAACCAAAAGAAATATTTAAGATCAATGGGTCATGTATTAAAGCCAGTAGTAATGGTTGGACAGCATGGTTTGAGTGAGTCAGTTTTAGCTGAACTTGAAACAACCATGAATAAGCATGAGTTATTAAAGATCAAAGTTAGGGCAGACGGCAAAGACGAAAAGCAACAAATGATTAACCAAATTGTCGAGGTGTCAAAATCACATCTTATTCAGGTGATTGGCAATATTATGGTTATTTATCGTGCTTTTGACGAAGATCCTCAGATTATCCTGCCGAGAAAGTAATGAAGATCGCCATAAGTGCAGCTGAAACTTCAGGTGACTTAATTGGCTCTAAATTGGTTCAGGCGTTAAAATCGCAAAACATCAATCACCAAATAGAAGGCCTAGCCGGCGAGAAAATGATCGCCGCTGGCTGCATACAACGCTGGGATCAAAACTTAGTTAATGTAATGGGCTTTAGCGAGGTTTTAAAAAAACTTCCTTCTTTATTGCGATTACGAAAAACCATTGTTGATTATTATTCAGCCAACAAGCCAGATGTTTTTATTGGTGTGGATGCACCAGATTTTAACTTTGTCATTGAAAGAAAATTAAAAAAACAAGGTATAAAGACAGTGCATTATATTTCACCCTCTGTGTGGGCGTGGCGCCAAAGTCGTATCAAAAAAATCAAGCAATCAACCGATTTGGTGTTGTGCGTGTTTCCATTTGAGGTAGATTTTTATCAAAAAAATCAACAAAAAGCGTTGTTTGTTGGTCATCCATTAGCCCAAAGTTTAAACCCAAGAAAAAACCACATGACTGCTAAAAAAATTGTTCTAATGCCAGGCTCGCGTGAAGGTGAAGTCAGGCGATTATTGCCAGAGATGTTATCGGCAGTACGGTTAATGAGTGAGCAAGATCATGAGTTAAGCTTTCATTTAGTCTTGGCTAACGAGTCTTTGAGAGAATGGGCAGAGCAACAAATTCAAAATCTAAACGTGGGTATATCGGTGGGTGATGCACATCAGCGTATTGAGCAATCAGACTTAGTGTTAGTCGCATCGGGCACAGCAACCTTGGAAGTAGCGCTGATTGGTGTGCCAATGGTCGTGATTTACAAGCTATCGGCAATGAGTTATTTTATTGCTTCACGATTGGTTAAGAGCCCGTATGTTTCATTGCCCAATGTGATTGCCAACCAAGCCTTAGTGCCAGAGCTGATCCAAAAAGATGCGAACGGTGAAAACATTGCCCAGCATGCAATAGAAATCTTGAATAGAGATAATCAGTCTTTGGTTAAAGAGTTTAGCGCTATTCACGCACAGCTCAAACATGGCAATGATGATCAAGCAGTAAAAGCTATTATGGATTTGGTTAATGAGTGATGATAGCTTGAGTGTTGTGCAACAAGCATTGGATGAGGACATTGGTTCAGGTGATGTTTCGGCTAGCTTACTGCCAGACACCCAAGTGAGTGCAAGTATTATTGCCAGAGAGTCAGCAGTTATTTTCGGTATTGAATATGCACAACAAGCTTTTTTATCGATTGATGATTCAATTAAAATCAACTGGATGGTTGCTGATGGTGACCAAGTTGCTAAAAATCAAATATTGTGTACATTGGGTGGCTTGGCTAGCTCAGTTGTATCGGCAGAGCGTGTAGCACTCAATTTTTTGCAAACCTTGAGTGCTACTGCTACACAAACGCGATATTTGGTAGATAAAATTGCACACACCGATGCAAAATTGCTAGACACTAGGAAAACCATTCCCGGATTACGCTTGGCGCAAAAACAAGCGGTTAAATGCGGTGGTGGTGTAAATCATAGAATGGGTTTGTATGACTGCGTCATGCTTAAAGAAAATCATATTATTGCTGCTGGATCAATCAAGCAAGCTGTTCAATCAGCTTTTGTGAAATACCCTAATTTACCACTGATTGTTGAAGTTGAAAACTTAGACCAATTACAACAAACATTGGTGCTTAATGGCGTTACTCGAGCGTTGTGCGATAACTTTTCGATAGATGATCTGGCTAAGGCAGTTGTACTGGCCAAGGGAAAATTACCATTAGAAGCCTCTGGCAATATTGATACAGATAATATTGTGGCAACAGCCAATACAGGTGTGGATTATATTTCGATTGGCAGTATAACCAAAAACATTCAGGCTATCGATTTATCGCTAAGGTTTTCCTGAAGCAAAAAACACAGGTGATAATAAATCATCTTTAGTGTTGTACTTAAGTGCTTTCCCATTTTTGTCAACCACAGACCCGCCCGCATTTTGTAAGATGCAAACACCAGCTGCCGTATCCCATTCTGAACAAGGGCCAAATCTTGGATAGTAATCATAACGACCTTGTGCAATCTGGCAAAATTTGAGTGCACTGCCTAGGCGACTAATTTCATAGTTATCCTGTTTGAGATGGTTAATCAACTGCTTGTTATGAAGTGAGTGGTGGCCAATTACCACTTTAATGGGGTTTGATGGTGCCCTGGTTTGTAGAGCGGTTTCAATACCATCTTCACGTTTTAAAGTTTGCCCGTTGAGTGTGTAATAATGTGTATTAGTAAGCGGTGCATAAATCATGCCAAATATAGGTTTATGGTCTTTGATATAGGCAATACAAATACAAAATTCACCAGTATGTTCTAAAAAATCACGCGTACCATCAAGCGGGTCAATCAGCCAATATTCATTCCATTTTGAGCGTGCGTCAAATGAAATATTGTCAGACTCTTCTGATAGAATCGGCGTACTTGGCGTGAGCTTTTCCAATCTACTCACAATTAATTGGTGAGCAGTCTGATCAACAATAGTAAGCGGTGTTTGATCAGACTTTACTTCAACACGCATGTCACTTTTGTAAAAAGACATAATGACTTCACCAACTTCAGTGGTAAGTTTAATTAATGGCGATATCAAAGCATCAAACATAGGTGTTTATCATACCTTTTCCCATTCAATAAATAGCGTGGTAAATCACAAGTATTATTTATTTTTCCTCCCGTAGGGCTGCTGTATATCGCTAGCACAAGGTGTATTGCCAAATACTCAATTGAGTATTTGGTGAAATTATATGATTGAGAATGTTTGGCAATTCAACGCCAAATAAAATTATGCTGTAATATGGTGGGCCTACTTGGACTTGAACCAAGGACCAATCGATTATGAGTCGATTGCTCTAACCAGCTGAGCTATAGGCCCGTAAAGGTTTTTTACTCTAAAAAACTTGAAAGCTTGTGTGCACGGGAAGGGTGTCTAAGTTTACGCAATGCTTTTGCTTCAATTTGACGGATACGCTCACGAGTTACATCAAATTGACGACCTACTTCTTCTAGTGTGTGATCAGTGTTCATGTCAATGCCAAAACGCATTTTTAACACTTTGGCTTCGCGTGGAGACAAATTAGCTAAAAGTTCACCTGTTGTTTCTCTTAGGCTTTCTTTGGTGGTAATTTCCACCGGTGAAGACAGGTTGGTATCTTCAATAAAATCACCAATATTAGAGTCTTCATCGTCACCTACTGGGGTTTCCATTGACAAAGGCTCTTTAGCAATTTTTAAAATTTTGATGATTTTGTACTCTGGCAACTCCATTTCTACCGCTAGCTCTTCAGGTGTTGCTTCACGACCAAATTTTTGCAATAGTTGGCGGCGAACACGGTTAAGTTTATTAATGGTTTCAATCATGTGGACCGGAATACGGATCGTACGTGCTTGGTCAGCAATTGAACGAGTAATCGCTTGACGAATCCACCAAGTTGCATAAGTTGAAAATTTATAACCACGACGATACTCAAACTTATCAACTGCTTTCATTAGGCCTACATTGCCTTCTTGAATCAGGTCTAAGAATTGTAGACCACGGTTAGCGTACTTTTTGGCAATCGAGATAACCAAACGTAAGTTTGCCTCAATCATTTGAGATTTGGCTTTTTTAGCGCGACGATCACCACGACGATATAATTTATTTAGTGCTTTAAGCTCTGGTACTGTGAGTTGCATTTCTTCTTCGTATTCTAGAAGGTTTTTCTGTGCATAGTAGATTTCATCTTTAGCACTCTTTAGCGCATCAGCGACTTTTTTATCTAATTTAGCGTTCTTTAACCAATCAAAATTTGTTTCATTGTCTGTGAATAATTTAAAGAATTGCTCTCTTTCCATGCCAGCATAAAGACAAGCGCTTTGGATGTCTTTTTCTTGTTTTTTCATCATTGCAACGCGGTCGCAGATAACCTCCATCATGGTGCTTACCAATTTTGGTGCAAGACGTAAGTCAGATAGGCTGGCCGCTAATTGCTGACGAGCAGCAACCGTTTTTTTGTCTCGGAAACCGTGTTTTTCTTTAATATCTTGGTAATTACCAGAGCATTTTAAGATGGTTTCAAAACGAGTATATACCTTGTCTTCATCTGGACCAGTGTACTCCATCTCTTCCATGTCTTCGTATTCTTCATCATCATCAAACTCGCCAGCATCAAATGCAGCTTTTTTGGCGGCAAAATCCTCAGCATCACCTTGGTAGCCAATAATTACATCGGTCATCTTACATTTTCCTTCATCAAGGCGCGTATGCGCCTTAAAGAAGAAATCGGTAATAGCTGGGTAAAGTGTGATGGCCTGCATAATCTCAAATACACCAGCTTCAATTTCTTTGGCAATGCGGATCTCATCTGATTGTTCTAATAGGTCGACCACACCCATTTCACGCATATACATTCTAACTGGATCAGTTGTTCTGCCAAACTCTGAATCAAGCGCAGCCAATGCAGCAACTGCAGCTTCTGCAGAGGTAGATTGTGCTTTAGCACCTGACTCAACGACTAGTGTATCAGCATCAGGAACGGTTTCAGAAACCACGATATCTAACTCTTCTAAAATAGTAACAATTGGCTCAATTTGCTCTTGTGTGAGTAAATCTTTAGGTAATAAGTCGTTTAGTTCGGAATAGGTTAAGTAACCTTTATCCTTGCCAACCATGATGAGTTTTTGTAATGCTTGCTTGTGTGCTTTAGTTGTAGATTTCATAGAATTGAAGTTTTTTTTACCAGCCAAAGGCTGGATTATACCCAAAATCATAGGTTAGAAATTGAAGCCTTAGAAAGACTTTGTAGATATTTGACTTACGGGGCGTCAGTAAAAATAGTGCTGATAGATTCTTCTTCGCTAATGCGTTTAATCACCTCTGCTAAGGTTGGCGCAATAGATAACTGTCGTATCTTACTACAGTTAGCTGCGTCTTTAGATAAAGGAATGGTGTTGGTTGTAACTAATTCATCGAGTTCAGAATTGTTAATGTTATTAATGGCGTTACCAGAAAGTACTGCATGGGTTGCATAGGCTACTACTTTTTTAGCGCCTCTTTCCTTTAAGATGCCAGCTGCTTGACATAAGGTGCCGGCAGTATCAACCATATCATCAATGATTACACAAGCTCTGCCCTCAACATCACCAATAACATTCATAACTTTAACCATGTTAGGTGCAGGTCGGCGTTTATCGATAATTGCAAGGTCAGCATCATTAATGCGCTTGGCTGCAGCGCGTGCACGTACTACACCACCCACATCTGGTGATACTACTACAACATCATCGTAATCTTTAGATAAGATGTCTTCCACCAATACGGGCTGAGCATAAATATTATCAATTGGAATGTTGAAAAAACCTTGAATTTGGTCTGCGTGTAGGTCTATCGTTAAGATGCGATCAACACCTGCTGCTTCTACCATTTTCGCAGCCAGTTTTGCCGTAATTGGTACACGAGTTAAGCGTGAGCGACGATCTTGTCTCGAATAACCAAAATAAGGTACAACTGCTGTAATACGGGAAGCCGATGAGCGTTTAAGCGCGTCAACTACTACCAATAATTCCATTAAAGTTTCGGCAGGTGAAGGGCCGCAAGTTGGTTGAATGATAAATACATCACATCCACGTACATTTTCTAAAATTTCAACTTGTGATTCGCCATCACTGAATCGCCCAACTATAGCTTTACCTTGTGCAATATTGAGTTGAGAAAATATTTCGCCAGAAAGTTCAGGGTTAGCATTTCCGCTAAAGATTTTAATTTTGTCGAGTGACATAGATATTAATTAATGACCATTAAAGTGTTTGAATTATACTACGATAGAAAACTATATTTTATTAAATACTTTATGCGTATTTATTTCCTTAAATATTATTTGATTTACGAGTATTTTTTTATTTGCATGGTGCGAGTTACAGAGCCAATAAGGGGGTATAGATATTATTATATGACTAAATGGAATACACACAAAGATTATGGAAATAATTAAAGGTGATTTATTTTTATGTGAGTTTCTTTTCTAGAACAAGGAATAAAAGTAGCACACTTTTTAGCACACGAAAAGCTGAAGTGTAGGCGTACTCAGAGGTAAGTTTTAGACGTAAAAATCCTTAAATATGATTTAAATTATTGATATTTAAGGATATAAATTGGCTGGGCTGGCAGGATTTGAACCTGCGCATGACGGGATCAAAACCCGTTGCCTTACCGCTTGGCGACAGCCCAATTATGGTTTTGGTGAGGAATTGAGCGCAAGAGCTACAAAGCCTGACCACTGTTCTGGTAGATTGTCGAGTGCTACCAAAGCATCTTTCTCATGTGTAAACTCCACAAAAACACAGCTTCCTGTTCCAGTCATTCTTGGCTGGTATAGGTAATTTTCAGATGAATTTAAATACTCTAATGCTTCTAAAACTTCACCTTCTATATCTATAGCCGCCTCAAGACAATCATTATGTGGATCGATTAACTCTGAGAAGTCGGACATTTTCCCTATCTGTGAGGTCATTGTCAATGCTTTGTGAGAGAATATTTCTTTGGTCGAGATATGTTTGTTGATTGAAACCACTAAAAAGTAGTGTTTTGGCAATATCATCGGTGTGAGTATTTCTCCCACTCCCTCGGCCCAGGCACTGTGCCCAGCAATAAAAATAGGAACATCAGCACCGAGCATTAAACCAATTTCTGATAATTGTTGTTCTGAGTATCCTGTACCCCATAATTGGTTGAGTGCAATCAGTGTGGTTGCAGCATTTGAGCTTCCGCCACCTAAACCGCCACCGGTAGGAATATGTTTAACCACAGAAATATCAGCACCAAAGTTTGTGCCTGTTGCCTTTTGCAGAACTTTAGCTGCCTTGATAATTAAGTCTTGGTCTTGAGGTATGTCTTTATTGCCACTGGTTCGATTTATAACCCCATCTTGTCTGATGTTGTAATTAAGCTCATCATAATAATCTAGTAATTGGAAAATACTTTGTAGGTTATGGTAGCCGTCTTCTCGTTTAGAGTTAATGTGTAAAAATAAGTTAATTTTTGCAGGTGAGCGCCAGGTGTTAGACATTAATAAAGGATTTTTGATAATGCTTAAGCTCTTTAATAGAGTCATGAATATCAGACAATGCCAGATGTGCTGATTCACCTTCACGTACCATTACTGCTTCAGGTTTCCAGCGTACAGCCAGTTCCTTTAGTGTGGTGACATCAATGTGTCGATAATGGAAAAATTTCTCCAATGTTGGCATATAGTTGTATAGAAACCTTCTGTCTTGGCAAATTGTATTTCCACACATTGGAGACACACCTGGATTGACGTATTCTTCCAAGAAATTTAGGGTTTGTATTTCTGCTTGTTTAGTTGAAATGTCACTATCTTTAACACGTTTAACCAAGCCAGAGTTAGTGTGGTGCTCAGTATTCCATTCATCCATGCCAGCCAGGATTGTACTGCCTTGATGGATTGCTAGCGCTGGACCTTCGGCTAATACGTTAAGGTCTTTGTCAGTGACGATGGTGGCAATTTCAATAATGACATCTTTTTCTGGCAACAAACCCGTCATTTCTAAATCAATCCAAATTAGGTTAGTGTCTTTATCCATTTTTTTATAATTCCTTGTTTTTAACAGCCAGTTGATTCACGCACAAAGTCGTCTAGTTTTTGGTGGGCAGAGCCACCGTTTAAAATCTCAAGTGCTGTGTTGATGCCCGCTTGTAAAGATTTCGCCATACCAGAGACATAGATAGCGGCACCTGAATTCATGGCAATAATATTTTTAGCAGCGCCGTCTTTACCATCAAGCGCTTGTTGGATAAGCTTTAGTGAGCTGTCTGCATCATCGGCTTTGATATCGTTTAAATTACCTAAAGGCAAACCAAAATCTGCAGGATTGATGGTGTAAGTCGTTACTGAATCGTCTTTTAATTCTGCAACATAAGTATTGTCAGCAATAGAAATTTCATCTAAACCGTCTTTAGAATGAACTACCATCACGTGCTTAGATCCAAGACTTTTAAGTACATTGGCAATTGGCTCAACCAAAGCCTTGTCGTATACACCCATGACTTGGTGTGGTGCTTTTGCTGGATTGGTAAGCGGACCCAATACATTAAAAATGGTACGAACAGCTAATTCTTTTCGTGCGCCGATTGCATGTTTCATAGCAGAATGATGTGCCGGTGCAAACATAAAGCCAACACCAATTTTTTCAACACATTTACTAATTTTGTCTGGGCTCATATCTAAATTAACGCCTGCTGCTTCTAAAACATCAGCGCTGCCTGATTTAGAAGAAATAGAACGATTACCATGTTTAGCAACTTGACCGCCAGCCGCCGCAACAACAAAAGCGCAGGCTGTGGAAATATTAAAAAGACCTAGCCCATCACCACCTGTACCACAAGTGTCAACTAAATATTTTGGATGATGTATATGCACACCAGTTGCTAAAGACCGCATTACTTTAGCGCTGGCGGTAATCTCAGCAACAGTTTCGCCTTTCATGGCAAGGCCTACTAAAAAAGCACCGATTTGCGCATCAGTAGTTTTTCCAGTCATAATATCGGTCATTACATCATGCATCTGATGTTCGTCTAAATCTTGTTTAGCAATAACTGCTTTAATCGCTTGTTGTATATTCATGGGTCAGTTTTCATTCATTAAGGTTTCAATTTCATCAATGGTTTTAGCAAGTTGTTCAGTTAAGACTGTGTTGCCATCATTTGTCACTAAGACATCATCTTCGATTCTGATGCCGATATCATGATAAATAGGGTTGATTTTATCATTCTTGCGAATGTAAATACCAGGTTCAACAGTGATTACCATGCCTTCTTCAAATTTACGGTGCTGTTGGTTGTGTTGATATTTTCCGACGTCATGTACATCCATGCCTAACCAATGGCCAGTGCCATGCATATAAAAGTTTGATAACGGTTCGCCTGGTGCTAGCAGTCCTAGCGATTCAAGCCCTTGCTGAATAATGTTTGAAGCAACTTTGTGCGGCTTGTGTACACTTGCACCAGGTTTGATACTATCAATGGCTGCTAATTGAGCCTCTAGCACTATTTGGTAAATCTGTTTTTGTGCCTTACTAAAGCGACCGTTAACTGGTAGAGTGCGTGTAATATCGCTGGCATAGTTCTCAAACTCACAGCCTGCATCAATCAATACCAAATCACCATCTTTGAGCGGCTTGTTGTTTTCTATGTAGTGCAATATACATGCATTTTTACCACCTGCAACGATAGGAGTATAGGCGTGTGTTGCATTGTTTTTAACAAAGTGCGCGTCAAATATACTTTGGAGTTCGTATTCAAACATATTAGGAGACACGTGTTGCATGGCAAGTACGTGAGCTACCATTGAAATATAAGCTGCTTTTTGCATAATCTTAGTTTCAAACTCATCCTTGATTAAACGCATTTCATGCAGGGTGTTTTTTAGGCTTTTGATCGTATAGTTTGAGAGTAAGTCGCCAAGAGTCCTGTCAAGATCGCAAGGCTTTTCATCGAAATAAACAACATCACCATTTGCGATTAATTTTGACAAATGATCTTCTAATGAATTAATGTTTAATGCTTTTTCAAGTTTTAATGTTTCGGGGGCATCTGCAAGGCCTAGACGTTCTCCATCCCAAATCTCACGATCAGGATCCTTGTCTCTTAGAAACATAAGGTAAGTGTTTCGACTAATGACAGCAACTGCTTGTGGCTCTTGGAATCCGGTTAGATAAAAGAAATCGCTATCCGGTCTAAATGGAAAGGTAACGTCGCCATTTCTAAATTGTTCAGGATTGGTTGAGATAACAACAACACCATTGTCATCAATCTGGCTTAGTAATTCTTTTCTTCTATTTTGATGTATCATTATTTTTCAAGTCAGTTTAGTAGCGCAAAGATACCATGAAACACGTTCGTTTGTACCAAAATACCCCTTTGATTATTGGCGATGAATTAACGTTAGATTCTTATGCTTCACATCATTTGACCAAAGTCTTGCGCTTTCCACAAGGGCAAAGCATTACCTTGTTTAATGGCGATGGGTTTAATTACACTGCAGCGGTACTCAAGGCAGAGCAGGGTAGCGTGGTTAAACTCTTAGGCAAAGAACATAATCCATCTGAGTCAAAGCTTAAGTTAACTCTCGCACAAGGCGTAGCTAAAGGTGAAAAGATGGATTTTTTAATACAAAAAGCTGTTGAATTGGGCGTGAGTAAAATCATCCCTATTCTGACAGAGCGCTGCGTGGTTAAGCTCAAAGGCGACAAGCTACAAAAGCGTCAATTACATTGGCAGAAGATTGTCATTGGTGCATGTGAGCAATCAGGAAGGTCAGTTGTGCCGAAGGTGTTAGAGCCGATAAGTTTAGATGCGCTTTTACAACTACCAACTTCGAATGGTTTTGTCTTACATCATCGGGCAGAAAATACATTGTTAGATATACCACCAACTAGCGAATCTACGATTTTAATTGGACCAGAAGGTGGTTTAAGTGAGGTGGAAATTACCCAAGCTATTCAAACTGGTTATCAATCGTTGTTATTAGGTTCGCGTGTACTAAGAACCGAAACAGCATCTTTAGCTGCCATTGCAAATATGCAGTTATTATGGGGCAACTGATGTGTTTTTAAATAAAAATAAAATATTATTGCATTTATAATTAGTTTTTGGTATATTATTGCATTTTTAAAAACACAAAAAATAACATGAAAAAAATCAATTTATTATTTTTAATATTATTCACGGGTGTGTCAATTAATGCAGAAGAACAAAGGTATGCTTCAGCGCATGTGCATGGATTTAATAATGTAGAGCTGTTATTTGATAAGAGTCAGTTAAACATAACCTACAAAATGCCAATAGTACAACTTAACACCGCTCATGATGACCATGAAGATCGTCATGAAGATGGTTTGTTTGCATTTATAACTGATTTGTTTAGCCATGATGACCACGACGAGCATGAAGAGGAGCGCCATAATGACCAAAATAAGTATGAGGATCATAAAAAAAAGCATAACGACGAACATGAGAATCATGATGACAAGCACCAAAATCAAGAAAAATTAGCAGAATTTAAAGACAATACAGAGTTGTTTGTATTGCCATCAAACGCAAATTGTCATATTGAGAATTTTGATGCAGAATTGCACAGTGTGTCAACCGAATCTAACCACAAGGATGTTGAACTAACATATAAGTTTGAGTGTAGTAATCCTAGTAAGCTCAAAAATATTGAATTTACAGCTTTTAAACATTTTGAATTAGACACTATTTTTGTAGATGCAATTATTAACAATCATGCTGTTTCTAAAAAAATAACATCGACAGATAGTAAAATGGCTTTGTGATACTAACAACAAAAGATCTTGGATATACCTATCAAAACGGAGAGATAATTAATTTCCCTGATATTGAGCTTGACGTCGGAAAAAAAGTATTGGTCGTTGGTTATTCTGGATCTGGAAAAACAACCTTCTTGAATCTAATTGCCGGAGCTTTAAAGATTCAGCAAGGTGAAATTACGTTAGCAGGCAAAAAATATTCTTCTCTCTCGTTTGGCCAATTGGACAAAGTTAGAGCTGACAGTATTGGTTATATTTTTCAAACTTTAAATCTTATTCCATTTTTATCTGTAATAGAAAATATTGAACTTGGTATTAGATTTTCCAAAAATAGACGATTAAATACAGGTAACTCAACTCAGGAGATTCAGAGGCTAATAACATCACTTGGGTTGAGTAAAAAGGTTTTAGATACATCTGTTAATCATCTTAGTATAGGTCAACAACAAAGAGTTGCAGTCGCCAGAGCATTGCTTGGTCAGCCAGAGTTGGTTCTGGCCGATGAGCCGACGTCTGCATTAGATCGAAAATCAGCCAAAAATTTTATAAACGAAGTGTCAACTACGTTTGATCCGTCAAAGCAGGCATTGTTAATGGTAAGTCATGATTTGTCTCTGGCATCATATTTTGATCAAGTTATAGATATAACAATTAAAAATGTTTAAATTATTGATTAAATCATTCCGCTCAAGACTGCTGCCAGTCTCACTAGTTATTATTACTTTGATGGCATCAATGGTTTTGTTGTTGAGTATTGAGCGTGTCCAAAAGGCGACTGAGGCAGGATTTAACCAAAGCATATCAGGTGTTGATGCAATTATTGGCCCTAGGTCGAGCTCCTTAGAGTTGGTGCTCTACACAGTTTTTCATTTAGGGCGGCCAACCAACAACATTACTATGAAAACAATTGACGACATCAAGCAAAGAGAAGATGTTGAGTATCTAGTGCCGATTGCTTTGGGCGATAGTCATCAAGGGTTTAGGGTTATTGCTACTGAAAAAAACTATTTTAAGTATATTAAATACTCGGGAGACAAGCCCCTATCTTTTTCATCTGGCCAGGCATTTGAAGAAATATCTGGCGCAGTGATCGGAGCTGATGTTGCAAAAAGACTAAATTATCAGGTTGGGACTAAAATTCACATAAGCCACGGCTCAAGTCAAGCAGTCGCAAAGAAACATGATGACTTCTCATTTCAAGTGAAAGGTGTGCTGAAAAAAACTGGGACACCTATTGATCAGGCTGTTTTCATTGATTTAAGGGGATATGAGCTTATTCATCTTGGCTGGCAAAGTGGTACAAAAATATTTAATCTAAAACAGTTAGACCTGGCGTCTTTAACTGAAAAAGAATTAACACCTAAAACAGTTACAGCGGCATTTGTAGGACTCAAGTCGAAGTTAACTTTGTTTCGTTTTTCTGCTGATATTAAAAAATATCCAAATGAAGCGATTTCTGCTGTCATTCCAGGCATAGCTTTGTCGGAACTATGGTCGATGGTCGGAATAGTTGACCAAGGTTTTGAATTTCTTAGTTGGATTATTATTGCTATTAGCTTGATTTCAATGGTTAGTTTAATTATTTCCAGTATTGACAGTAGAAAGCGTGAGATGACCATTTATAGGGCAAATGGCGCTACGCCAATATATTTATCCACCCTGGTCGTACTTGAGGCTATTTTTATTGGTTTAACAGCCATCATCGGTGCAATTATTCTTGTCACGTTAGTGACTTATTTTGCAACAGAACAGTTAAACTTAATACTAGGCATTACTCCGGAATTCGATTGGATTAGTTGGGCCGAGGCTAAAGTCTTTGCAATTATTTTAATTTCTGGAATTTTGAGTAGTTTGGTGCCTGCGATAATTGTTTTCAAGAAAAATTTACACCATACACTGAGTTAACATGTTGAAAAAAGTTCTTATTCTTTTGTTTGCTGTATTCAATTTTAATGTTATAGCTGAAGGCGTGACAGATGAACAGTTAGAAAAAATTGTTAATAATTGGAACACACTAATGCCTCCAGGCGCTTATGATTTCATGCCTGAAAAAGTTGATTACAAGTTATTATCTGATCCTGAATTTCAGTCTAAGCTTGATGAAGCCGGATCTAAGTTGAACGCTAATTTAGAAGGGCAAGTTATTGAGCTTGCAGGATTTATGGTTCCAGTTGAGTCAAAAGGCTATGATGTTCGTAAGTTTCTTTTGGTGCCTGAAGCAGGCCAGTGTGTTCACGTCCCCCCGCCACCACTAAACCAAACTTTGCTAGTTGACACTGCCGGATCTCCTGTTGAACGGCGAGATCTTTATGAACCAATCCTTGTTTCAGGAAAGATTAGTGTTGGCTCACAGAGTTTTGATATTGCAGATAGTGGCTACTCATTAACCAATGTTACGATTAAAACTTTGAAATTTTCTGACCAGGAGCCAATAGGTGATTGATACATCTAGATTATTGTTGAAATGCGCTCAATTCGGGAAAAGTGCAACACACCAAAGGACAGTTATTATTAAGAGTTTGTCAAGTTCAAAAAACAGCATTTCTGCTTACAGCTTGCTCTCGAAGTTACAAAAGCAAGGTCACTCATTTAATATTAGCACAGTATACAGAGTGCTAGACTTTTGGATTGAGCTCGGCTTAGTTCATAAGATTGAGTCTAACAATACTTATTTAGTTTGTAACGATTCCCATCATAATCATTTTCATGTACTATTTCATTGCCTTAATTGTGAAAATATCGAAGAGTCTTGCGAGTTGTCCAAACAGACCATGCTTCCTAATATGCAAAGCTTTCAGCCAAAAGAAAACCAAGTTATAGAGCTGCAAGGGCTGTGTGAAAAATGTTCCTAAATGCGATTTAGAAAAACTATTACTCATTCTTTTATGGTGTGGTTAATATCTTTAATGCTCCTTGGATAGGAGTTAACACATTGCTTAGTTTTTTTCGAATAGCTGACCCAGCTAAGCCATGAGCAGAAATTGTACTTACAGCCAATCGTTCATTGGCGCCGGCAAGTAATAGCCTTGATTTAATCTTTTCATCATTTAAACCTAACGTTTCTGATACTGACTGAGCTTGGTTTTTCAAATCATCAATTTGATCTAAAGGTTGAATCATTGGGTGTGACAAGTAAGCGCCTAAGACTTCTAAAGTTCGATATAAAACATGTTCTTGGTTAATCTTCTTCAAGATGTGGGAAATAGTCTTAAGCATAATTTGACCTTGTTCAGTGCCAACACAATCAAGCTCTTTGCTATCTAAATTAAGTGCCACAGTATTGTCATTGTTTGGCAAGTTGTCTTTCATTCGTTCGATAAACCCGACTAAAAATGCAGTTTTTCGCATACCTTGTTTCCACAATCTGTCTTTAGCTTCTTGAGAAATTAAATCATCTTGCAAGAGTAAGTTAGTAGTGTCAATTAGTTGCGTCGTGTCATCTGTAAAAGGTAAAAATTCTAATAAGTAATGAGCGATTTGCTTGCCAACAGCATGCCTCACCACAAAATCTCTCGTAAGTAAAAATCGGCCAATTTCTGCTTGTTGGTCGGTATTGGTAGCACACCACCAAACTAATTCTAGCACTTCATCGTCCAAGTTCTGAGAGTTTGCGACAGCAACAACTGCTTCAATATTGCCAATTTTTAACAACGAACCCAAATTACTTGAACTTACTTGCCCCATTCGAGACCATCGTTTTAAATATGATGGGTAACCACCCATACTGCCAAGAACTTTAGAAACTAACAGTTTTTGTACTGCTTGGATATACTTGCTACTATCACCATCTGGGTTTAGGCTAATAGCCTGTTCTTTTTTATCTTTTGTTAGGCCGATAACAACTAATTTGTAGACATCTACTCGAATTGCTTCGCAAGTCGATATCAGTACATTGAGCCTAAGCGTGTCTTCAGGTGTTAGCATTTAGGTGTCTATTAAGTTGTGAAAGTGAGTGAGAATCTATGGCGTCTTTGAAGACTACAACTGATTCTTTTCCAGCTTCAATTATCACCAAAAATCGAGATTGATATGCTGGATAAAACCAAGGGTATTGCCGATAAAGTTGGTTGTTATTAACTATTGTGATTTGTTTTTTATTTAGTGTTATTTTGGTGATGGAACTAGGCTTTTTGAGTAGTACATTTTTAGGTAAATAATTGGCCAGCCATATCGTCAAAACAACACTAAGTGATAAACTTAACCAGAGACTGTAAAAGTAGTGCCAAGCACTAAAGAGGCTCAATAAATAGACAACAAGGCTAATAGCCAAGTAAATTTTCGATGTTTTTATTTGAATGATTAATTCATCGGGTTCATTAATCATCGTCGCCTAACTCAATACCCATTTCTCGAGCACGGTCAAAGGCGGCACGCATTGCATGAGAAACAACCATCTCAAAGTTTTGATCTTGGAAGCTTTCAATCGCCGCTTGTGTGGTGCCATTTGGTGAGGTGACGTTGGCACGCAATTCGTGCACAGAATCTTTGCTATTATTAGCCATCATACTGGCGCCAAGTGCAGTTTGAACGCTAAGTTTCCCGGCAGTTTTTTCGTCTAAACCAAGAGCAACGCCTGCTTTGGACATAGATTCAATCATTAAAAAGAAATAAGCGGGCCCACTACCTGATAGCGCAGTAACTGCATCTAACATTCTCTCATCTTCTACCCATAGGCATTCGCTTACCGAACTAAGAACATCTTCAGCTAATATTTTTTGTTGGGTACTTACAGATTCATTAGCCGTCATACCGGTAGCACCTTTTCCCAATAGAGCGGGCGTGTTAGGCATTGTACGAACAATCGATGTATTGCCTCCTAACCAACGATTAATGTCTGTTGTTCTAACGCCTGCTGCAATTGATATTATCAAAGGCTGGTGATCAATATGCATTTGCAATTCTTTACAAACAATAGATAGCACTTGTGGCTTAACTGCTAATATTACAATGTCACAATGTTTTACTAGCTTGGTGTTATCTGTAAAAACCTCAACATCAAATTCATCTGAACGCAGGGACAATAAATCATTGTTAGTGTCACTCAATTTTATGTTGTGTGCATTGACTCCATTGCTAATTAGCCCAGAAATTAGTGCATAAGCCATATTGCCTGCACCAATAAAACCGATTTTAGTAGAGTTTTGCATTAAAATATCTCGAACATAATTTGTTGCATATTCTACCTAAATACTACCTGTTAACAATACAAGGATAATAATGAAAAGATTTAACCCGAAATTAATCATGATTGATGTTGATGGCACTTTAGTCGATAGTGTGCCAGATTTGGCCTATTGTGTCGATGAGTTGATGGTGGTTATGGGTAGAGAAAAATGGGGTGAGGCTAAGGTTCGTCATTGGGTAGGTAATGGCGTGCCTAAATTGGTAGAGCGCTCACTCACGGGTGAGCTAGAAGGCACAGTAGACAAGACTGAGTTCGATAAAGCTTATCCAATATTCTTAGAGTTGTATGCTGTCAATACATCAGGTCGTTCGTCATTGTACGACGGTGTTAAAGAAGGTCTAGACTATATAAAGGCACAAGGCTACACCTTGGGTTGTGTGACCAATAAAGCCGAGCAATTTACTTTACCAATTCTTAAAGATTTAGGTATTTTTGATTATTTTGGCATCGTGGTATCTGGCGATACATTAGCAAAGAAAAAGCCAGACCCATTGCCATTGTTACACGCTGCTAAATTTTTTGGCATCGATCCAAAAGATTCAATGATGCTAGGCGATTCGGTGAGTGATGTTAAGGCTTCACGTGCTGCCGGGTTTGAAATTATCTGCATGTCATACGGCTATAACCACGGCAATGATATTCGCGACACCAATCCTGATTTAGTGCTTGACTCAATGGCCGAGTTGAAAGACTACCTATAATAAGTAGTATCAGTAAAATATAGCTGTATGGATACATTTGACCAGCAGCAAATTTGGCATCCTTATGCCAAAATCCCTAATGAAGTTCCAGCCTACTTAGTCGAGTCAGCTGATGGCGCTTGTCTTAATTTAGCAGGCGACATTAAAGTTATTGATGGTATGAGTTCTTGGTGGAGTGCGATTCATGGTTACAACCATTCAGTACTGAACAAAGCAGTTCAAGTCCAGTTGAAAAAGATGTCGCATGTGATGTTTGGCGGCTTGACTCATCAGAGTGCTATTGACCTCGCAAAGACGCTCGTCAATATTACACCAAAGCATCTAACCAAAGTTTTTTTTACTGATTCTGGTTCGGTGTCAGTAGAAGTGGCGTTAAAAATGGCATTGCAATATTGGCACAATAAAGGCCAGACTGATAAGCATCAATTTATTACTATTCGTGGCGGTTATCATGGCGATACTTTTGGCGCTATGAGTGTGTGTGATCCTGATAACGGAATGCATCATTTATTCTCAGGTGTATTGCCACAACATTTCTTTGTTAAAAGCCCATCAATGGCTTCTATGGATGAGGCCTTGCAAGATTTAGAATCAACCCTCAAGCAAAATTCCAATTCAATTGCAGCCATGATTTTAGAGCCTGTGGTACAAGGTGCTGGCGGTATGAGAATTTACAATCCACAATACTTAACAAAGGCAAAAGCATTGTGTGAACAGCATAATGTGTTGTTTATTCTAGATGAAATTGCCACCGGTTTTGGTAGAACAGGCGAGCTTTTTGCGCTTGAATATGTCGACGTTGATCCGGATATTTTATGTTTAGGTAAGGCACTGACAGGTGGTTATATGACACTCGCTGCGACACTCACTAGCGATAAAATTGCCAATAGTGTAGGTATACTTATGCATGGGCCAACTTTTATGGCCAACCCGTTAGCTTGTGCAGTTGCTAATGCCAATATTGAGTTGCTACTTAACTCACCGTGGCAAGATAATATTGCTCGTATTGAAAAACATTTTCATGCAGAGTTATCGTCACTTAGACAAAATAAACAAGTTAATGATGTGCGTATTTTGGGTGCCATTGCAGTAATTGAAATGCAGAATGATATTGATGTTATGCATGTACAAAGGCGATTGATTGAACTCGGTGTTTGGTTAAGACCATATGGTAAGTTGCTTTATACCATGCCACCGTTTATTATTAGTGATGATGAACTTAGAATACTCACTCAAGCAATCAACACAATCGTAGCAGAATTATGAAATTTTTAACTTTATTACTGGTATTAATTACAACCTCAGCTCAGGCAAAGAATTATGCCCCGGTTACTGTTGAAGTTAAGGCTGAACAGGTTTCAGGTTACTCTTATTATGTGCCAGGACTTTCAGGCGCTGCAACAGAATACGAAGGGTTTATCTCTAATGCTGGTTTTGTTGTAACTTCTGAAGGGGTGGTGGTTTTTGATGCTTTAGGGACGCCTTCTTTGGCAAATGCAATGCTAAATGAGATTCGTAAGGTTACAGATAAACCGATTAAGATTGTTGTAATGAGTCATTACCATGCTGATCATTTATATGGATTGCAAGTTTTTAAAGAAGTTGGAGCTCAAGTTTGGGCGCCTAAAGGCACTTGGGATTACTTAGATTCAGAAACTGCTGAAAATTTACTAGAATCAAGACGGTCAGCCTTGTCCCCTTGGGTAACGGATGATACTTATTTAGTCAAACCAGATCGTATTATTGACCAAGACACCAAGTTTAATTTGGGTGGTCATGAGTTTATGATTAATTATTTTGGCAAAGTGCACTCGTCAGGAGATATGTCGCTTTTTAATAAAACTGAAGAAGTGCTTTATAGCGGTGATATTATTTTTGAAGGTCGCCTGCCTTTTGTGGGGGATGCTAATATTATTAACTGGGTTTCAACATTGGAACGTGTCAAAAAAATGCAGATAGAATACTTTGTACCTGGTCATGGGAGCGCTTCTGATTTACCTGAAGAAACTATGGATTTGACCTATCGTTACTTGAAGTTCTTATTAGATAAACTTAGTAGCGCTGTTGAAGAAATGGAACAATTTGAAAAAACTTATGACAGTATTGACTGGTCAGAATTTGAAGACGAAGTTCCCTTCGAAGTGGCGAATCGTAAAAACGCCTACGCAGTGTATCTGTTTTTAGAAAGAACACTGGATTAGCTATTCAATCGGGTCTATATCCAGGTACCAACGCACCTTGTTTTTTAGTTTTAAAGTATTGATATGCTCGTTAAAGGTAGAAAGCAATTGATGTAGCGCTTTTCTATTTTCCGACTGCAAGTACAAGTTGAAATAATAATAATCTGATTTCTTTTCAATAATATTTGCCACTGGCCCCCAGATTTCTACCGCATCTATCTGAATATTTTTTAGCAGGCCAGCCGCTTCACGCAAAAAATCCTCAGCCATTTGTTTGTTTTTGGCATTGGCACACAATAGCGCCTGATGTGAGAATGGCGGCAATAATGCACTGCTACGTTGTTTGAGTAATTGACTAGCAAACTGTGTATAACGCGATGAGAGTACATAGCTAAAAATCGGATGATCAGGATAGCGAGTTTGAATAACCACCTCACCTTGATCGGCATTTCGACCAGCACGGCCGGATACCTGAATCAGTAACTGAGCCAAATGTTCTGTTGCACGAAAATCGAGCGATAACAAGCCCGCATCAGTATCCAAAATACCCACCATAGCCAGATTAGAAAAATCATGCCCCTTGGCTAGCATTTGCGTACCCACAATAATACAAGGGTCTCCAGAATTGATTTGCTTTAAGTGTTCGCTAAAAGCTTTTTTCCGACGGGTGGTATCGCGATCAATACGAATAATTGGAGTATTGGCAAAATGCGAGGATAAGGTTTCTTCTAGGCGTTCAGTGCCATAACCCAACACTTCAAGGCTAGGTTGTTTGCATTCTGGGCAAGTGTGCTGTGGCATTTGTTCGTCACCACAATGATGACACTTGAGTCGGTTAATGTGGCGATGATAAATCATGCCTGAATCACAGTGGCCGCACTCAGCTTTCCATCCACATTCTTTACAATAATAAACCGGGGCATAGCCACGACGATTGATAAATAACATGACTTGTTTTCCTTTGGATAAATATTGCGTCATTTTTTCAATCAGTGGGGAAGACAGTAAGCCATCAAAATGTTGCCTCATATCAATCAAGCTTACTTTTGGCAAAGTAGCATTACCCGCTCTGTGTGTAAGCGTGATGCGAGTGATTTTTTTATCTATCACATTTTTTAGCATTTCTAGTGAAGGTGTTGCTGTGCCTAATACCAGAGGAATATTAGCTTGTTTGGCGCGGATGAAGCACAAATCTCTAGCGGAATAACGAAAGTTAGATTGTTGTTTGAACGAACCATCGTGCTCTTCATCAATAATAATCAAACCTAAATTTGGCATCGGAGCAAAAATTGCACTCCGGGTGCCTAGCACGACACCAGCTTCAGTATTTTTTGCCATTAAATAAGCGTCGAGTTTTTGTGTTTCGTTTAACTGTGAATGAATAGCGACAACACGAGTTTCTAAGCGTGATTCAAAGCGAGAGATCATTTGGGGCGTAAGTCCAATTTCAGGCACTAAAACTAACACTTGTTTTCCTTGATCTAATACAGCTTGAGTAATGTTAAGATAAACTTCAGTTTTGCCACTACCCGTGACACCATGGAGTAAAAATCCATGATAGCTATTTTGATCTTTAAGAATTTCATCAATGGCATGAGATTGCTCATCGGTAACCTTGTAGTCTGGTTTTTCAGTATTGATGGATAGTCCAGTGACTTTTTTAATTTTTGCCTCTTTACCAAGACGTAGGTTTTTCGGTAATGCCGCTGAGATTACCTCGCCAATAGGGTGGTGGTAATATTTGGCCGACCAAAATAAAAAATCAAGAATGGTTTGGTCTAGTATTGGCTCGTCATCTAGGACTTCTTCAACTGATTTGAGCTTGTCAAAATCACTCTTGTCTTTATTACCTAATACAATACCGACTACTTTTTTGCGAATAAAAGGCACTCTTACGCGCGTACCAATAGGAACTTCAACATCACACAGATAGTCAAAGGTTTTGTGTAGTGGCACAGGTATTGCAACTTCAACGATCGCCATTAGTGGGTAATTTTATATGGGTAAAATGAATCATTTTATTCTTAAAAAAACCATAATGGTTGTTATTCAAAACTCTATTAATGATGTTGCGGTCAACGAGCAAAATCTCAAAGATACTTTGCAGCAAGTAATCACTGATCTGGATAAGGGTGAGAGTGAATTGTTAATTCGAGTTGTCGATAAAACCGAGATTCAAAATCTCAATAGAACTTATCGCGACAAAGATCAGCCGACCAATGTTTTGTCGTTTCCATCTGATTTACCGATTGAAATTGATGAAGCGATTTTAGGCGATGTAGTCATCTGCACCTCTGTGGTAGCTAGCGAAGCCATAGCGCAAAATAAAACTTTTGAACATCATTTAACTCATATGGCTATCCACGGTGCGCTACATTTGTTGGGATTTGACCATATCAAGGAATCTGATGCTAATGTGATGGAGGCGTTAGAGGTAAAAATTTTGGAAAAAATCAAAATCGCTAACCCTTACGAATAGTTAGGCATTAGTCAGAATGTTCCATGCGCCCCAGTCGTTCCATCGCACGTAATTCATCATCAATATAGTACATTTTGAGTGAACTCCGCTCCCAGGGTGGGATGTTGGCATCTTGCAAGACCTTTTTGAGCGATTGTGAGTGTTTTTTGCCCGGTAATTTGATGCGTTGCCCCTCAGTTCGGTAGCGAATAGAAAAATTTGGCAAATTTTCAAATTCTTCATGAAAAGGGCAATAATCTTGAGACTTCTGTTTTCGGGTGTCAATAAAATACAACTCATCTTGATAGCGACGAATCTCGAAACTATCCCATCCTATTAAAGGCTGTGCATCTTCTTTAGCATGTAATAAGTCATTAATTTGATCCATAATCTTATCACTAGGCGCTAAAAACTTCATTAAGCTTAAATGGTGGCGCAAAATGTTCTTAATTCGGTGTATTTCTAACTTTTTTAAAGCGCTAATGTTGATTCTGCCGCTGTCTTTAATAATATGGTGCGCATTAATGTCAATTTCAGCCAGTTCACGCGTGAGTTTTAGTGCTTCAGATTGGTGTTTAGCGCTTCGAGTTAAGATTTTTGCCAAATTTTTATAGACGGTTTCTAGTTTTGGAATAATCTCTAAGCGCAAGAAGTTGCGTCGAAAATTGGTATCAGTGTTGCTGTCGTCTTCCACCCAAGACAAATGATGATCTTTGGCGTATTTAATGATTTCAGATTTTTCAATATTGAGCATTGGTCGGTAATGCACACCATTTCCTAAAGGTTTTGATTTTGGCATGGCAGCCAATCCTGCCACGCCAGCACCGCGGAAGAGTTGCAGCAAGAGCGTTTCAGCTTGATCATTCTGATGGTGTGCTGTACACAGTACTTCATTTTCTTTTAATGAGCAAGATAATGAATAATAGCGTTTTTTACGTGCATTTTCTTCTAAGTTAGGCCCATTTTTGATAAATATATCAATATTATCATAAGCAATATCCAGTGTTCTACATAGATTTTTGCAAAAATTGTCCCACTCATTGCAGTATGCTGACAGGTGGTGATTACAATGAATAGCACGCAGGTTGCTAGGATGGTGCGTGTGTAGATAATGAAGCAGTACGACTGAATCGATACCGCCACTCAAAGCGACCGCAATACGTTTGTCTTCCAGAAAAGAATCTTTACTCTTTAAATTTTCCAAAACTTAAAATTTTATCTGCTCGCGCTTGTAGTAGTTGATCAATTGGTATCTTTATAACTGATTCTAATTGTTGTTTAAGGGCATCTTTGAGAAGTGCTCGACCTTCGTCAGGATTGCGATGAATACCGCCTAATGGCTCAGTAATAATTTCATCAATTAAACCTTCTTTTTTAAGGTGCTTACTGGTGAGCTTAAGTGATTCCGCTGCCACGTTGGCTTTGGCTACGTCTTTATAAAGAATAGAAGCACAACCCTCAGGTGAAATAACCGAATAGATTGAATATTCAAACATCATCATCCTGTCGGCCACACCAATGGCAAGCGCACCACCAGAGCCGCCCTCGCCAATCACCACGGAAATAATTGGTGTGGCTAGTGTTGACATCTCGAATAGGTTTGTTGCAATCGCTTCAGATTGACCACGTTCTTCTGCGCCAATGCCAGGGTAAGCGCCCGGCGTATCAATAAAAGTAATGACTGGCATTGAGAATTTCTCAGCCATTTTCATTAATCGTAGCGCTTTTCGGTAACCTTCAGGGCGTGGCATACCAAAGTTGTATTTAAGTTTTTCTGTGGTTGAACGACCCTTTTGCTGACCAATAAACATTACACTTTGACCGTCTAACTTGGCTATGCCGCCAATAATTGCATGATCATCAGCATAAGCACGATCACCATGTAACTCGATGAATTCGTCAAACACGTCATCAATATAGTCTAAGGTGTAAAGGCGTTGTGGGTGCCTGGCTAGTTGAGATATTTGCCAATCACTCAGTGATGAAAATATCTTTTTTGTTAAAGCACCACTTTTGGTTTTTAATGCCTCCATTTCTTTAACAATATCGGCTTTGTCTTTTATATTGCAAAGCGCTTGAATCTTTCCTTCTAGCTCAGCAATCGGTTGTTCAAAATCAAGATAATCTAAATTCATATCAAGTTAAAATCAATTCTAATAATTATTTGAATTATAGCAGATGGACTTACTTACACTACTTTCTTTGGCGTTCGCAACTTTCATTTATGCCATCTCGCCAGGCCCTGGAATTTTTGCAGTTTTAGCTACAGCTACGCGTTATGGTGCAACACCAGCACTATGGTTGTCTATCGGCCATACAATAACTGATATGTTGTATGTCTCTATTGCAATTTTTGCATTAGGTATTTTGTCAGCATTGATCAATCAGTCAATGATTTATGTTCAAATGTTTGGTGCAATTTATTTGCTATATATTGGTTACCAGCAATATCAATCTAAAGGAGTAAGCTTTGAGAAATCGACATCAAAGCAATCAGTACTTAGATTGTTTTTAGCTGGCATTGTAGTCGGTGGCACCAATCCAAAGACAGTTATCTATTATTTATCTTTCCTGCCTTTATTTGTTAATCTTAATCAGATTGATTTTTTCAGTGCTGTTGAGGTGATTTTTATTGTTGGTATCACTGTATTGTTTTCGTTAAGTATTGCAAATATCGTTGGTCTTAAACTTCGGCAATCTATAGAAAATCCAAAAGTTATAAAACGTATAAATGAGATTACAGGCATTACGATGATGTTAGTCGGCGTATTTGTTGGAATGTATTGATTTAAAATATTATTATGAGAAAAAAATTAGTTGCAGAATTTTTAGGAACTTATATATTGGTATTTGCTGGTACTGGCGCAATGACGATAGGCGCAATAACCGGCGAACCGGGGCATGCTGGTATTGCTATTACTTTTGGTTTTGTGATTGTTGCTTTGATCTATAGTTTTGCCCATATATCAGGTGCGCACTTTAACCCTGCGGTAACTATTGCTTTTTGGGTAATGGGCGAATTTCAGAAATCAAAGGTTGTACCTTATATTACCGTGCAAATCTCTGGTGCGATTTTAGCTAGTTATAGTTTGTATTTTTTATTGCTAGAGGATATAGCCTCTATGGAGCAGGCAGCTTACTTGGGGTCAACACTTCCACATGGGTCTGAGATGCAATCTTTCGGTTTTGAGCTAATTCTAACCTTTATTTTAATGTTGGTGATTAGTGCGTCTGCCATTCATGGCAAGGCTATTAAAGATTTTGCTGGTATTGCAATTGGGTTTACTGTCGGTTTGGAAGCTATGTTTGCTGGACCTATTACTGGTGCCAGTATGAACCCTGCTCGATCTATTGGCCCTGCATTGGTGAGTGGTAATCTTGAGCATTTATGGCTTTATATTGTATCCACTGTATTGGGCGCAGTATTGGCATCCCTTGTATTTGTAAAGTTTTTTAAATGCAAGGGTTTAAATGAATGTCAGAGCTAGTTTTTACGAACTTTTAGCCAAATTCTTTAAAAATTAATTTCAATTGTCAGAAACAGATTGTGTTAAAGTTGTTTTCATTAAATATTTTTAATAAAGTATGGATGTAATTTATTGGTTAATACCGAGCATGATATTTGTTGGCGTTGTTTTGGTAGTTCTTTTGATATTAGGCATTAGAAGTGGCCAATATGATGATTTGGAAGGAGAAGGGTCGCGTGTTTTATTTGATGAAAATGATGGTAATTCCAATACCCAAAAAAAACATAAGAATAAGGGTTGACACAGCGCTTTATTTATTGAAAATTCGCAATTGAAAACTATAAATATAAAATAGGATAATATTATGGCTAAAAGTATTATTGATGGCTTGTTTGGCAAGTCACCGATCAGCCCTTTGCAAAAGCACATGACAAGTGTGCATTCATGTATCTCAGAACTTAAGGGTTTTATGGTTGCTATTCATTCTCAGGATTGGGATCTGGCAGAACAAATTAGAAGTGATATTGGCACCAAAGAAGGTGAGGCCGATATCTTAAAAAAGAAATTACGTTTAAGTTTGCCATCAACCTTTATGATGCCGTTTTCACGCCGTGATTTATTAGATTTACTTCTTATTCAAGACGCTATTGCAAATACTACCAAGGATGTGGCTGGTTTGATGAGCAATAGAAAAATGACATTGCCAGACGAAATCTTTGAGGATGTGATTGAGTTGACGGATGTGTGTATTAAAACCTCATCAAAAGCGTTAGAAGCTGTCAATGAGCTGGATGAATTAATGGAAACTGCGTTTGGCAATCGCGAGAGAAAAGTTGTGGGCTCTATTATTTCTGATGTTAATGATTTAGAAAGTCAATCAGATAAGATACAGCATGAAATTCGTGCTAAATTGTTCCCATTAGAATCAAAGCTACCACCAGTAGATGTAATATTTTACTACCGCGCTGTTGAATGGCTAGGTGAGTTAGCTGATGGCGCTCAAAGAGTCGGTTCACGCTTAGAAGTATTGTTAGCTAAGTAAGGAGGGCATATGGAAATTATTGCGAATTACGGCGACGTATTATTAATTTTAGCCATTGTTTTTGGCTTATTTATGGCTTGGGGTGTAGGTGCAAACGATGTAGCTAACGCCATGGGAACCTCAGTAGGTTCAGGGGCAATCACCATTAAACAAGCAATTATGATTGCTGTTGTATTCGAATTTGCTGGTGCAGTGCTTGCCGGTGGAGAAGTGACAGCGACGATTCGAAAAGGTATTTTGGACGCAGCACTATTTACCGATAGTCCGCATCTTCTGGTGTACGGCATGCTGGCTTCACTTTTGGCAGCAGGCACGTGGCTGATGATTGCATCAAGCCTAGGTTGGCCAGTATCTACTACACACTCAATTGTGGGTGCGATCGTAGGCTTTGGTGCAGTAGGTGTTGGTATTGATGCTGTGTCTTGGGGCAAAGTTGGTAATATTGCCATGAGTTGGGTAGTTTCGCCAATCTTGGCCGGCAGTATTGCATTTATATTGTTTAGAAGTTTACAAAATTTAATCATTGACACTAAGCATCCATTTGATAATGCCAAGAAATACGTGCCGTTCTATATGTTTTTAGTAGGCTTTATTATTTCTTTGGTGACTATCTTTAAGGGTCTTAAGCATATTGGTTTGACTTTTGATTTAGGCACTAGCTATATGCTTGCAATTGGCTTTGGTTTATTGGTTGCACTTGTTGGTACAAGCATTATCAGACGTATACAAATTGATCCTAGTGAAAATGAAGATTTTCACTTTACTTCTATGGAAAGAATCTTTAGTGTGTTGATGGTTATTACTGCGGCAGCAATGGCATTTGCTCACGGCTCTAATGACGTGGCAAATGCTATCGGGCCATTAGCTGCAATTTACGGTGTTATTGAAAGTGGCGGCCTAATTGGTTCTAAGAGTATATTGCCAGTTTGGGTATTACTTGTAGGTGGTGGTGGTATCGTATTTGGTCTAGTGACCTATGGGCACAAAGTAATTGCTACAGTGGGCACTGGTATTACCCAGCTAACACCATCTCGTGGCTTTGCCGCTACATTAGCAGCAGCAGCAACGGTAGTGATTGCCTCAGGTACAGGCTTGCCAGTATCGACTACGCAGGTGTTAGTGGGCGCGGTGCTTGGCGTTGGTTTGGCGCGTGGTATGGCGGCTTTAGATACACGCGTAATTAACAAAATTTTCTTATCATGGTTGATTACATTGCCAGCAGGTGCAATTATGTCAATTGTCTTTTTCTTTATGCTTAAAGGCATATTCGGAACATAAATTATGACTTTAGAAGAAATTCAAGCCAAGCTTGAGGCAGGCGTTGAGAATTCAACAGTGACGATGGAAGGTGATGGTTGTAATTGTTCAACCTTAGTTGTATCGCCAGTTTTTGAAGGCATGTCGCTCTTAGCTAGGCAGAAAATGGTGCTTGCAGCTGTTCGTGAAAATATAGACAGTGGCGAGTTACATGCTTTGAGTATTAAAGCTAGAACGCCTGAAGAAAATAGCTAGAGTTTATTCATTTTCATGTGTTGCATACACATGTACTTGGTTGTCAAAATCGATAGAAACCGTGATGTTGATCGGTCGACAACAGACTGAGCAGTCCTCAATATAACTTTGATTTGGTTCAGAGCAATCAATGTCTATTCCAATAATTTCGCCACAATAGGGACAATTTATTGATTGTTGTTGTAGTTCATTCATCAATATTACGACTGGCTAAGTCTTCCATAATTGCTTGACGCATCGAATCTGAGTAATTAATCCAATTGGTGATCTCATCACTATGGCGTTTACAACCGATACAATAGTTGTCTTTATTGTATTTGCAAATATCAACGCAAGGTGATTTTCTGGGAGAGTAAGGACTCAGTGGCGGTTGATTTTCATTCATATTTTTTATTATAAGATGTCAATGTAAAATAAGCATCTTTATTTCACCAACATTCTTCTATGGGCTTCTCTAAACTAGGCTTGTCAGATTCTATTCTGAAGGCTATTAATCAACAGGGTTATGACAAACCTTCTCCCATTCAAGAAAAATCAATACCTGTAGTGTTAGAGGGTAAAGATTTGATGGCAGCGGCACAAACAGGCACTGGTAAAACTGCAGGTTTTACATTGCCGATTTTACAGTTACTGTCAAAAGGGCGACCAGCAAAATCAAACCAAGTGCGCACATTGATATTAACGCCAACCAGAGAATTGGCCGCTCAGGTGCAGGCTAGTGTTGCCACCTACGGCAGTAATCTACCGCTTAAATCGACTGTTGTTTTTGGTGGTGTAAAGATCAATCCACAAATGCAAAAACTTCGTGGTGGCGTGGATATTTTAGTGGCGACCCCGGGGCGATTGCTAGATCTTTATTCACAAAATTCCGTTAAGTTTGATCAGTTAGAAATTATCGTTTTTGACGAAGCAGATAGAATGCTGGATATGGGTTTTATTCATGATATTAAGCGTATTTTAAAAATTCTACCACCTAAAAGACAAACATTAATGTTTTCAGCAACCTTTTCTGATGAGATTAGAAAGCTGGCAAAAAATCTAGTAAACAACCCAATTGAAATATCGGTAACGCCACGTAACTCCACAGTTAAATCAGTTAAGCAGTGGATTCATCCGGTAGATAAATCTAAGAAGCAAGCATTATTAACAAAGCTGATTAAGGATCATAGTTGGTATCAAGTATTAGTGTTTAGCCGTACTAAGCATGGCGCTAATCGTATTGCCACACAACTCGGCAAAAGAGGTATTACTGCTGCTGCCATCCATGGCAATAAATCTCAAGGTGCGCGTACGCGTGCGCTGGCTGATTTCAAAGCCGGCAAGGTTAATGTTTTAGTGGCAACCGATATTGCTGCACGCGGCATTGATATTGATCAACTTCCGCATGTGGTTAATTTTGATCTTCCGCATGTGCCAGAAGACTACGTACACCGTATTGGTCGCACGGGTCGTGCAGGCTCAAAAGGTGAGGCGATATCATTAGTGAGTGCTGACGAAGCTAAGCAATTGTTTGATATTGAACGCCTTATTCAAAACAAGCTTGAACGTATTATGGTGGATGACTTTGTACCAGACCACAACCTGCCAGAATCACTGAAAAAACAATTACCACCTAAGAATAAAAAACCTAAGAAGAATAAGTCTCGCAATAAACCAAGATATGGAAAAGACAGCAATTCTAAAGACAATAAGGCTAAAAAGAAGAAAGGCTTCTGGGGGAATAAGCCTAAGAAGCAATCTTAAAAATAAATGGAGCAATTATTATGAGTTGGTGGACAACAATTTTAGGTGGAACATTTGGCTTTATGTTGGGTGGGCCACTGGGTGCTATGCTCGGTGTAGCGTTCGCGGGTAATTTTGCTAAAAGCAAAGCTAGTTTTGGTGGGTTTGACAAGGGTTTTAATCCAGGTGACCAACAGCGTGTTCAGGCGGCATTTTTTAGTGGTGTATTTTCAGTCATGGGTTATATCGCTAAAGCTGATGGCAAAGTGTCAAAAGCTGAAATACTACTAGCGCAACAAGTTATGCAGCATATGCAACTAGACGCTAATATGCAAAAGGTTGCAAAAGAGTTGTTCAACCAAGGCAAGCAAAAGGGTTTTAACTTAGATGAAGTGCTTGAGCAATTCCGTGTTGAAAGCCATAGACGTACAGATCTAATACGCATGTTTTTAGAAATCCAAATACAATCTGCTTATGCGGATGGCGTATTGGACAACAAAGAACATGACGCACTTAAATACATCGCACAAAAATTACACTTTTCAC
>CAJVCK010000008.1 GCA_910595805.1 uncultured Candidatus Thioglobus sp.
TGTGGCGGTAATTAGTACCACTGATTTCTTTATGCCGATTGTAGACGACCCATTCACCTTTGGTCGCATTGCTGCCACCAATGCGATTAGTGATATTTACGCGATGGGTGGCTCGCCGATTATGGCAATTGCTATCTTTGGCTGGCCATTAGACAAGCTACCACCTGAAGTTGGCCAACAAGTGATTGAGGGCGGGCGTAGTGTGTGTCAGGAAGCTGGTATGTCATTAGCAGGTGGGCATAGCATTGATGCACCTGAGCCGATTTTTGGTTTGGCTGTAACTGGTCGCGTGGCTATCAAACATCTTAAGGAAAATTCAAAAGCGCAAGCAGGGGATAAGATTTACCTCACCAAACCTCTGGGCATTGGCATACTAACCACAGCGCAAAAGCAAAAGAAAATCACCAAAGAAGATGAGACGCGCGCCATTAACACCATGTGTCAGCTGAATGATATCGGCTCTAAGCTAGCGAAGATTGACGGTATTAACGCCATTACTGATGTTACTGGCTTTGGCTTAGGTGGGCATTTATCTGAAGTTTGTTTAGGCTCTAACGTTGCCGCAACAATTGACTACAATAAAGTACCAACCCTACCAAACATTAAAAATTACTTAGCCAATGGCTGCTCGCCTGGTGGCGCACAACGTAACTTTGACAGCTATGGGCATAACTTAAGTCCAATGAGTTCTGAAGTGCAATCCATTATTTGCGATCCACAAACCAGTGGCGGCTTGTTGATCATGGTGTCAAGTTCTGCCCAAAGTGAGTTTGATCAGATGATGCAAGATGCTGGATTTGAGCTAGAAGCTATTGGCGAGATTGTTAAGCCCGATAGTAAGTCAGCATTAGTGCAAATCAATGTCTAGCGAATTAACTCAGATAACTGATTTTACTCAGCTGTTTATTGGCAACACACCACTGATCGATACTCGTGCGCCGATAGAATTTGACCAAGGCGCTTTTCCATATACAACTAGCTTACCACTAATGAGTGACAAAGAGCGCGAGCTGGTGGGTACTTGTTATAAAAACAAAGGCCAAGAAAAAGCGATTGAACTTGGTCATGAATTAGTTCAAGGAGAGGTTAAACAAGAGCGATTAGATGCGTGGCTTGAATTTATCAAAAACAATCCTAATGGGGCGCTTTATTGCTTTAGAGGAGGGATGCGCAGTCAAATCACTCAAGAATGGATTTATCAGGCTTCTGGTATTAACTATCCGCGCATCAAAGGCGGATACAAAGCATTACGTCGATTTTTAATCGATGAAACTGATCGAATCATGGGTCAAGTTACTCCGATTGTGATTGGCGGGCAAACTGGCTGTGGCAAAACCTTATTACTAGACAAACTCAAAGATACGATTGATTTAGAAGGGCTTGCCAATCACCGAGGATCAGCCTTTGGCAATACTACCACGCCGCAACCCACACAGATCAACTTTGAAAATACCTTGGCAATTGAACTTATTAAACAACAACAGCATTCACACTTGGTGTTTGAAGATGAAGGCTCAAATGTGGGCACAGTGCATATTCCACAATGCGTACAGGATAAAACTTCTCAGGCAGAGTTGATCTTACTTGAGGCTAGTGTTGAAGAACGCCTAAAGGTGAGTATGGACGCGTATGTGATTAACATGCAACAAGACTTTATCCAACAAAACACTGATAATGGTTTTGATAATTTTGCTAATTATTGGTTGCAAAGCTTAGAAAAGATACAAAGACGTTTAGGCTTAGAGCGATACAAGGCTCTATTGCAGCTGGTCAATAGTGCGCTTATAAAATACAAGGAGCAAGACGACCCTGAAGGTTTTTATCCTGTGGTAGAAGAGCTACTAGTGGGTTATTACGACCCGATGTATGATTATCAAATCCAGAAAAAGATGGATCGAGTAGTGTTTAAAGGTAGTGCCAATGATGTGTTAAGTTATCTTAACGATCAGTCGATTAGTTAGAAATCTCGCATACCAATTTTGATATCGGTAATGGGCGTGGCACGACAAGCCAAAATCTCCCCCTGAGAGAGCGGCACTAAGCAATCTTTATGTATGACGTCACCTGATAATAACTGCAATACACAAGAGCCACAATGCCCTTGTCGGCAAGAGTAGTTAATCACCACATTATGCTCTTCAAGCTCAGTTAAGATTGAATGCTCACCATACACATACAGTGATTCAGTTTTACCGTTAATATTATCAACATCAATCTTAAACATGGATTAGTTGGTTACAATTTAAAGTCGCCAAAGTCAGAGTCATCGGCTTCCATGTTGTTATCAATTGCACTGACAAGATAAGAGGTGATTTCTGTTTCTTGTGGGGCGACTTGTACGTTGTCAGAGTCTAACCAATGGTTAATCCAAGGTAGTGGATTAGCGCGCTCTTCAAAAATTGGTTCTAAACTTAGTGCACTCATACGCACATTGGTAATGTATTCTAGGTATTGTTTTAAAATCTCAGCATTAAGACCAATCATAGAGCCGTCACGAAACAGATACTCAGCCCATTCTTTTTCTTGTTGACAAGCTTCTTTAAACATCTCAATCACTTCACTTTCACACTCTTTGGCAATTTCTTGCATTTCAAGATCGTCTTTACCATCACGTATTAGGTTAAGCATGTGCTGAGTACCAGTAAGATGCAGCGCCTCATCGCGGGCAATCATCTTAATAATCTTGGCATTGCCTTCCATCACCTTACGCTCAGCAAAGGCAAACGAACAAGCAAAAGACACGTAAAAACGCACCGCCTCCAGAATATTTACTGACATGATGGTTAGGTAGAGTTTTCTTTTTAAACAATGTAAATCAATGGTCGTCTCTTCACCATTAAGGTTGTGCTTACCTGCACCATGCAATAAATAAGCTTGTGAACATTTGATTAGCTCATCATAATGCTTAGAAACACTCTCAGCACGCTGAATGATTTCATCAGTTTGCATGATATCGTCAAACACGGCGCCTGGTTCATTAACAATGGCACGGATTATGTGTGTGTATGAGCGTGAGTGGATAGTCTCAGAAAAAGACCAAGTTTCAATCCAGTTTTCTAACTCTGGTAGCGATACAATTGGCAAAAAGGCGACATTTGGACTACGGCCTTGTACCGAATCTAACAAGATTTGATATTGCAGATTAGAGATAAAAATATGCTTTTCATTTGGCAAAAGTTTGGCAAAATCTATTTTATCTTTAGAGACGTCAATCTCTTCAGGACGCCAAAAGAAAGAAAGCTGTTTTTCAGTGAGCTTTTCAAACATCTCAAACTTTTGCTTATCGAATCGGGCAACATTCACCGTATCGCCAAAAAACATAGGCTGGGTTAATGTGTCGCTAACAGTTTTATTAAAAATACTATATGACATAATTACCTCTTAAAGTTTACAAACGCCATCAGCACAGGCATTATTATCATCTTCTTTTTCAATGACTCCCTCGCCACCACCATCACGTGTGGTATGGTAATAAAGTGTTTTAACGCCGTACTTATAAGCTTTTAATAGATCCATCAAGAACAATTTCATCGGAACTTTGTTGCCATCAAATTGCGCGGGATCGTAATGTGTATTGGTAGAGATTGATTGATCAACAAACTTTTGCATAATGGCACAGAGTTGCAAGTATCCCTCGTTATCTTTAATATCCCACAGCAATTCATACTGATCTTTTAGAGTTTTGTAATCTGGCACAATTTGCTTGAGTATGCCATCTTTAGATTGCTTAATGGAAACAAAACCACGTGGTGGCTCAATACCATTAGTAGAGTTAGAAATTTGCGATGAGCTCTCACATGGCATAAGTGCGCTCAAGGTAGAGTTTCTAAGGCCAGTAGTTTTAATGTCTTGGCGTAATTTATCCCAATCAAGTTCTAATGCACAATCACAAAATACATCAACATCTTTTTTGTAAGTGTCAATTGGCATTTTCCCTTGGGCATATTTGGTTTCTCCAAATAATGGGCAAGCGCCCAGTTCACCAGCCAATACATTAGAAGCTTTGAGCGAATAGTACTGTAGCGCTTCAAAAGTTTTATGAACAAGCGCATTGCCTGAACCATCAGAATATTTAGCACCATTTTTAGCGAGATAATAAGCCAAATTCGTTACACCAATACCGAGTGTACGGCGATTCATACTAGCAAGTTCTGCCGCTTTGATTGGGTAATCTTGATAATCGAGTAGTGAATCTAATGCACGAACAATAATCTCAGTAATGTCTTCTAGCTCATCTAGACTGTCTAACGCACCTAAATTAACTGCTGAGAGCGTACACAAAGCCACCTCACCATTTTCATCTTGTACAGAGTACAAAGGCTTAGTTGGCAGCGTGATTTCCATACATAAGTTAGATTGACGCACTGGCGCTACACTTGAGTCAAAGGCACCATGAGTATTACAATGATCAACATTTTGTAAATAGATACGGCCCGTATTAGCACGCTCCTGCATAAATTTGGCAAACAACTCCCTGGCTTTAACGGTTTCTTTACGAATAGAGTTATCTTGTTCGTATTGCTCATACAAGCGATTAAATTCCGCTTGATCGGTAAAGAAAGCTTCATACAAACCTGGCACATCATGTGGAGAGAATAAAGTGATATCACCATCTTCTAAAAAGCGTTGATACATTAAGCCGTTAAACTGTACGCCGTAATCTAAGTGACGAACACGGTTTTCATCAGTGCCGGCGTTGTTTTTGAGTACTAACAGCTCTTTAACTTCTAAGTGCCATAGTGGGTAGAAAAGGGTGGCTGCACCACCACGAACACCGCCTTGAGAGCAAGACTTAACCGCTGTATGGAAATGCTTATAAAAAGGAATACAACCTGTATGTGTTGCCTCACCGCCACGAATAGGGCTACCTAATGCCCGAATCTTGCCGGCATTAACACCGATACCGGCACGCTGAGAAACGTACTTAACAATGGCACCTGCTGCCGCACTAATTGAATCAAGATCATCATCTGCTTCAATCAGTACACATGAGGAAAATTGACGAGTCGGGGTGCGAACACCAGCCATAATTGGCGTCGGTAAAGAGATTTTAAAATTTGACACTGCATCATAAAAACGCTTAACTATCGCCATACGCGCTTTAGACTCGTATTCTTGAAATAAACACATACCAACTAACATGTAGAGCTGTTGTGGTGATTCATGAATCTCTCCAGTCACGCGATTTTGCACCAGATACTTACCTTCAAGCTGCTTTACAGCCGCATAAGAAAACTTCATATCGCGCCAGTGATCAATAAATTCATCCAATTCATTAATTTCTGCTTCGGAATACTTGGCAAGAATATCAGTATCGTAAATACCTAAATCAGTAAACTTTTTGACATGATCAAGCAATGCCGGAGGTGTAAAAGATTTGAAGGCTTTTTTACGTAAATGAAAGATCGCTAAACGTGCTGCTAAATATTGATAATCAGGTGCATCTGTAGAAATTAAATCAGCGGCAGATTTGATGATGGTTTCATGGATATCTTCAGTCTTAATTCCATCGAAAAAAGCCAGCTGAGCATTGATCTCAACTTGGGAAACGCTAACCCCTTCTAAATCCTGAGAAGCCCAATGAACGACACGGTGAATCTTCTCCATATCAATAGGCTCTTTTATGCCATTTCTTTTAGTGACTTGAATGTGTTCGTTCATTTTCTCCCCCAATAGAGAAACACTACATATAGTGTTAATGTAAATAAATTTCAACTAAATATAGTGTATTTGACCTTTTTTTGCAAGTAGAATTTTGATCATTTTTACAACATAATCGCCAAATGATTTGCTGCTAAAGGGATAGCGAGATTGAAAAAAAATTAAAATAAATTTAAGCGATTTTGCACTAAAAATATCACCATTTTATGATGCCATAATATTACTTTTTGGTAATAAAAAGCGCAAAGCCTTTTGGATCAATAGTTATAAAAAATTAGAGAGAAAAAACGAACAAAAAATGAGAAATTTTTGATGATTTTTTACTAAATTGGCGAAGCGATTAATTGAGATTCATTTAGACCATTTTCGAGCAACAATTCGCCCAAATATATTAACACTTCAGCTGGCGCAGAAACATACAAATCTGATTGATTAATAATATGTAAATCTAGTGCATCAAAAATCTGTTTTGCCACCTTGTGGCAATCATTTTTGCTAGACCTATCAAACTCGCAAGCGATCGGCGTGTAAGTGTAGTCGTCCACAATCACTTTCCAGGATTTTGCATGATTTTCTAAATAGGGTGCTTGCTCATCAGCAGGGTAGGCCCAATAAAAAATCACCGGATTTGACATCTCTAATGAAAAAGCATGCTCTACTAGGCTTCGAATTGGTGCAAAGCCGCTATCCCAAGCAATAAACACCATTGGTCGTGTTGAAGATTCTTTAAGTACAAAGATGCCTTTAGGGCCTTCTAAATCAACAACAGATTTAGATTTAATCTTTTTCGTAAAAAGGGCGGCAGCAAAAGCATCTTCAGGCATGTTTCTGATGTGGAACTCCAATTCCATGCCGTGACAAGGGCAAGAGGCAAGCGGGTAACGAGAGGTACTGCCATTAAAAGACAGCTCCACATCTTGACCCGCCATAAATTGTAAGGTTTTAGAGCGAGGCGTTCTAAGTGTAATAATGGCAAGATTATCATTGATAAATCTCACTTTTTTTACTTTAGTTTCAATAGCTTGGATCGGAATCGACTTAACATCGCCAATCAGTTCCACCTCTAATACAGCATCAGAAACAGGGGCATTACAACACATTAGAAATTCGCCTTGATTTTTTTGCTCTCCACTTAAGGAAAAATCATGGTGTTTTATTTGCTTAATATCACCATCAACCAGCTTAGCCACACAAGCGCCGCAAGTGCCATTGCTGCACTCATAATGCATAGCTAAACCATGTCGAAGGCCACCTTCAAGAATAGAGTCATTTTCTGAGCACTCAAAATTCTTCCCGTGCTTATTAAGTTGAATATTAAAGATCTGATTAGGCATGTTTGCCATTATAAAGAGTAAGCCGTACAATGATAACTAAACAATCAAGATAGGCTTAATATATGAATAAATTCATAACATTGTTATTACTGGTAAATAGTGTTGTCATGGCTGATTACACGCATCCTAGTGTTAATCAACTAATACAGGCGAATAACGACCCTGAAGGCGTGGTATTTGAGTTAATTGAAAGTGACAAAGACACTTGGAAATGGGCGGCACCCATGATTAGAGACTTAAGGAAGCAATTAAGAGAAAAATACCCTAATATAGATATTGCAGTAGTATCTCATGGTCAAGAGCAATTTCAACTACTTAAGAAAAGAGTCGAACGTCAAAAAAACAGTATTTCAATTTTAAAAGACCTAGTGCAAAGGAGTGATGTTAATCTGCATGTTTGTGGTGCGCATTCATCCTGGTTTAATATACCAGCAGATAATTATATTGATATTGTTGATGTTGCCGATAGTGGACCGGCCAAAATTAATGATTATATTAATTTAGGTTATCAACTCATTGAATTAAATAGACCGATTCAAATGAAATAAGCAGGGGTGAGAATCTAGTCGTATTTAGACAATTAAGACTATTATTTAACATAATATAAATTATGCGAACTTATTAGAGTTGTTGAGCAATAATACTTGAAAGTGCTTGTATATGATCATCACGGTCATTTAATGCAGGAATGTAACTAAAGGCTTTACCGCCAGCTTCCATAAAATACCCTCTATTCTCTTCGTCAATTTCTTCAAGTGTCTCTAAACAATCAACGGAAAAACCAGGGCAAACCACCTGTACGTGTTTAGTGCCGTTTTTAGCTAAAGACTCCAAACTTGTTTTGGTTTGGGGCTTAAGCCACTCTTCACGGCCGAATATTGACTGAAAACACAACTGATATTCATCTTCTTGTAGATTAAGCGCCTTAGCGAGCATTTGTGTCGTATTAACACAATGATCATAATAAACATCACCATTATCAACAAAACGCTGTGGTATGCCATGAAACGAGATCATTAACTTGTCTGGCTTGCCATGCTTCTGCTGGTGTTCAGTTACAGAATTAACCAAAGATTGAATATACCCCTTGTCCTGGTAGTAATTATCAATAAAGGCTAGTTCTGGCTTGTTTTTCCAACTATTGAGTTCTTTATTGATTTCATCAAGAGTTGAAAGAGTTGTTGTCTCTGAATATTGAGGATACATTGGTAACACAACAATCTTGTCACAACCTTTGTCTCTTAAACTTTGTAATGCTGAAGGAATCGATGGATTTCCATAACGCATACCCATCTCAAACACCAAATTATCATGCTGATTAAGTAATGTTTTTTTAATGCCTGCAAGCTGCAAATGACTAATATTTAACAACGGCGAACCTTTGCCAAAACTATCCCAAATTTTGGCATAATTTTGAGCAGATTTTGCAGGACGAATATTAAGAATAACTACATTTAACGCCAACCACCAAATAAGTTTATTGGGTGGCTGAATCACTCGATCATCCGAAAGAAACTGCTTTAAGTATCGCTTTAAAGCAGGCTTTGTAGGCTCATCAGGTGTTCCTAAGTTAGTAAGTAAAATACCAGTATTCATTAAAATTTTTCTAAGTTTTGGTCTATAAAGTCACGTACAAAATCATGTGTTTTGGCTGAGTGAAATCGATCTACTTCTTCACCTCGAATAAAGGCAATCACAGTAGGAAATCCACGCACTGAAAACTGTCCGGCAATTTTCATATTCTCATCCTCAGCTTCAAGCTTAGTTAAAGAAAACTCGTTTGCATTATACTCTGCCGCAACACTCTTTAAGATCGGCTCTAAAATTTTACAGGGGCCGCACCAATCGGCAGAAATATCTAAAATAACCATTCCCTTATGGGACTGATCAACAACTAAAGCATGAAAAGTTTCGAAAGAAACCTCAATAGGAGAGACGTAACTCATAGGGAACTAGTACGAACGACTAACAACATTAAGTTTGTTTTGCTTACGGCGCAGAATACGCAAAACAATAAAACTAATAATAAACCCAGAAGACAGCCCAATAACGAACAACAAAGCTTTGTCTTTTAAAGAAGAAGATTCAACATTTAAAACTGGTTGTAAATCAACACTGTTTTGAGTTTTTAGCTCAGCCAAACTTGAAGAAAGCTCCGTAATTTGTTTATCATTAATTGCCTTTATATCAGTGATTTTATCCATTAAAGCATTATTTTCGTTTTGCAACCTAAGTAGTGTTTTTTGCAAAGATTGGACTTTTTTAGCGTCAGTATTATTAATAAAAGATTGTGGCACTGTTTTAGTTAAATCATCAGATAAAACCCAACCAGTTAAATCACCCAAAGACACTTGCGACCAACCAGAATAATGCATAGTTAACAACTGCAGCTGTGTATCTTTAGATAGGTTTTTAATTATATTGGTGTTGTTAACAATTTTATCAGAGCGCAATGCGACGGAATCCTGAACAACATAAATATTCGATACAGATAATACAACAAAAGGTAAAAAACAAAACAATAATAAAATATATTTTTTCATAATTAAAATAAGTTAAATTCACTAAACAGTATAAGCAAAAACAAGCCGAAAAACCTTAAAATCGTAGTAATTAATAATAAAATCGTTAAAAATCAATATCTTACGTATATTTTTAAGTGTGTTTTATTTTTAAACGAATAGAACAAGACTTTACTCATGACATTGTTTTAGATAAAAAGCACCTTAAATCGAAAATTTAGAGCTTTTGGCTAAAAAACCTTATTTTTATATTAATCTCTAACTTTCTTATGAACAAACTTCCCAGTAAGGCGATATTTTTGTTTTGGGCTTCTAGGTTTTTGAGGGACAGTTAATTCAAAAAAACCACAATTAATCAATGGATCTAAAATTGATTGTTTAAATTTTGTCCTATTGGTTCGTTTTAATATTTTTATTAAATCTGCGGCGGTATTTTCAATATCGCATTCTTTTAAAATTTTGACTTGATCACTGCTTATTTTTTCAACATTACAACTTAGTCCCATCTTAGTCTCTAGTGTATCTAATAATACTACTGTATCAATGTTTTCTTCAAAATCAAAACCCTGCTGTGAAACAACTTTTTTACTGGCAGTATTACGCTTAAGATCCTTGTTCCAGTCTTGTGTATTGCTATCGATTTCAGATTTTTTAGAGCTCTTATTTAGACTAAACAAACTCATAAGCTTATAAATTAATTTAAAACAATACAAGAAGTTTAACAAAATTATTTGTATTTTGTTGCAATACAATAAAAAAAGAACTTAGGTTGCTAAAATCAGGCTTTACAGGTGTGTGTTTTGTTTTATAAGGGATTTATAAAGGGTTTAAGGATAAACACAGAAAATTGAGCATACAGCCCTCTTTAAAAGGCGTAATCCTATTTGAGAGTGTGTTTGTATTTTACAAGATGAGATAAAAATCTAATATATACAATTTTGTGCCCTTATTTACTTATATCAATAAGCAAGGATGCGAATATAGTTGAGATTTTAGCGTTGACTATATGAGTTCTTTTGCAAGAAGGATAAAGCCCCTAGAATTATCGTTACTGAGACAATGATAATTAAAGGTTTTATATGGATCAAAGGAGAATAAGAGCTGTATATCGAAGCTAATGCAGAGCTGGTAATCAGTAGTGCAAATAAGGCCGATGTCGATTTAATTAACTGTAATATTTTCATAAGTAAATTTAATGTACTGTTGTGCCTAATAACTGAGCCACAATTGATTGAGTAGAGTTTGCATTCTTTAAAGACGCTCTAGCAAACCATATTTCGGCTTGCTGCGCATTTACTTGTGTGCCTTCTCCTGTCATATAAGCAAACCAAACATTGTATTGCGCTAGTAGGTTCCCTTGTTGAGCAGCACGTTGATACCAGTAAAAAGCATGTTTAGGTTTTTTTTGAACGTTAACACCCTTTTGAAAGACGTTGGCTAAAGCGTATTGTGCATCGGCATCGCCTGTATAGGCTCTTTGTTGAAGATCTATTGTTTCAAAATTTAGCTCAGATTCAGCTAATAGATATTGATGTATTTGGTTCATAAAACCGCCTGATATGTTGTTAATTTATGCGAAATATACCATCATTTTTTTTGCTTGTAAAGTGCTTATTTATTAAAAAAATAATTATTAATTTTTTATCGTTAAATCAAATACTTACTAAGTAATTATGGTGATTTTACAACCATTGTATTTTTTAACTAAAATTAATGCCTTGTACTAGTGGTAAAAAATAACTATAATAGGTAAAAAATACAAGGGATTTTAAGAAAAAAATCATGGCAAATAAAACCAAAGACTATCTGGCTAAAGTACGCAATAAGACTGGGCTTTCAGACTACAAGATCGCTCAAAAATACGACATTAATCAATCTAATTTAAGTAAATATAAATCCGGAAAATCCGCCCTATCTGAAACACATGCTTGGCAATTTGCTAGTATTCTGGGTGTAAATCCTGCTGAAGTAGTAGCCAATACCAAACTTGAACACGCAAAGCTTACTAACAACAAAACAAAGGTCATATTTTGGCAAGAACAGCTAGAAAACCTTTCAAATGAGTCTAAGCCTATCAAAATCAATATTGCTCAAATTAACCCTATTGTTGGCGATTTGAGTAACAATGCCCAAACAATCATCAATCTATCGCGTGAAGCCTATGAATCCGGCGCACATTTACTGGTCTTTCCAGAATTAGCGCTGACTGGTTATCCGCCAGAAGACTTATTATTGCGAGAGGGTTTTATTGATCAGGTTGAATCAACAATTAAACATATACATACTCAGCTTCCAGAAGATATTAGCGTGTTGTTTGGTGCACCTTCACGTGTTGATGGCTGTTTATACAATAGCGCCTATCTTATTCAACAAGGAAGCACACATACTTATCATAAGCAATGCTTGCCAAATTACGGCGTGTTTGATGAAAAGCGATATTTTGAACCAGGGGTAGATTCATTTGTATTCGAATGCCAACAAAGAAAAATTGGTGTGGTCATTTGTGAAGATGCTTGGGAAATGGCACCAATCTCTGCTGCAGTTAAGCAAGGCGCACAAACTGTTATTAGTCTTAACGCTTCTCCATTTCAACTGGACAAGCATCAGCAAAGAATTAAAACTATTCAGCAAAGAGTATTAGAAAATAAGATTGACTTTGTTTACGTTAACGCAGTAGGTGGGCAAGACGAATTGGTGTTTGATGGGGGCTCTTTTGTAATGGATGCTAGCGGTAGTATTACACATCAACTACCCTTCTTTCAAACCTTAACCCATTCGCTAGATCAGCCATGCTTGCAAGATACTGACGAACCTATTGAAAAAACCATCTATGATGCCTTGGTATTGTCAACCAAAGACTATATCAAAAAAAATGGCGTATTTAATGGCGCAGTAATTGGCTTATCTGGGGGTATTGATTCCGCATTAACATTAGCGATTGCGGTTGATGCAATAGGCGCTGAGCATGTGCAAGCGATTATGATGCCGTACGAATATACTTCTAGTATGAGCCTTGAAGATGCTAAAGCTCAAGCTGCTAGCATGAAGGTTGAATATCATGAAATTAACATTCATGCGATGGTTGATAGTTTTAATATGCAGCTTTCGCCTTTGTTTGTTGGTACTAATGCTGACACCACTGAAGAAAACCTGCAAGCTCGTATTCGTGGCACCCTACTAATGGCAGTTTCAAACAAATCGAGAAAAATTGTACTAACAACAGGTAACAAATCTGAAATGGCAGTTGGTTATGCCACCCTGTATGGCGACATGTCTGGTGGCTTTGCCCCACTTAAAGACATTGCTAAAACTTTGGTTTATCGTCTAGCTAATTATCGTAACTCCATTGATTATGTTATTCCTGGGCGTGTCATTGATCGTGAGCCTTCTGCAGAGCTTGCACCCAATCAAGTAGATCAAGATTCTTTACCGCCTTACGAGGAATTGGATGCAATTTTAGAATTATTTGTTGAACAAAAACAATCGATTGACTACATCATCAAACAAGGTCATGATCTTAATACGGTAAAGCGTATTAGTAGCCTAGTGCTTAACAATGAATACAAGCGTCGGCAAAGCGCCCCAGGGCCTAAAGTTAGTAAGAATGCTTTTGGTAAAGAGCGCCGTTATCCGATGACCTCTAAGTTTCGACCTTAATCAATTAGTCAAAAATTTTTAGTATGCCTTCGGCTTTATGCTTGGTTTCTTCGAGCTCACGCTCAGCCACTGAATCAAACACGATGCCGGCACCAGCGCGTAGTGTAAGAGTGTTATCTTGCTGAGTGATGGTGCGAATCAAAATGTTAAAGTCCATTTTATCGTTACTGCTAATATAGCCTAACGAACCTGTGTAAGCTTGGCGCGGCATTTGCTCTAATTCAGCAATAATTTGCATACAGCGAATCTTTGGGCAGCCTGTAATCGTACCTCCTGGAAACAAAGCCTGTACTAAAGCTTTAATGCCAATATTTGGTCTTAACTTACCCTTAATATTAGAAACAATATGATGCACATAAGGGTAGCTCTCTAACGTCATAATCTCATTTACATGCACTGAACCATATTCACACACCCTGCCTAAATCATTACGCTCTAAATCCAGCAGCATAATATGCTCAGCCTGCTCTTTTGGATGGTTAATTAACTGCGCCTTTAAGCGCTCGTCTTCTTCGCCACTACCACGAGGGTGTGTACCTGCAATCGGGCGAGTCTCTACTTGATTACCGTCTATACTAAATAAACGCTCAGGTGAGGAAGAGATAATGCTAAAGTCATCAAATTGCGCCAAAGCTGAAAACGGCGCCGGGTTAGAGTGTTTTAAGGATTGATAAACGTGTACCGGTGCAACGCTAGCATCAAGTTGATATTGCCATTGACGTGATAGATTTACCTGAAACACATCACCAGCGATAATATAATCACGACTACGTTCCACTCCTGATAAAAACTTAGCCTCTTCTTCCCAAGATAACTCGCCTTTAATATCAGTTTCTTTGATTTCATTTAGATGCTCAATATCTGTCAACACTTGATCAATACGCGCTTGATTATCAAACTGATCTAACAGGTAGGTTTGCTCACCGGTGTGATCAATAATAATGGCTGTTGGTATCTCAACTGCGATAGCTACTGCTTGATCACCCAAATGCAAATCTTCTTTTAAAACGCCTTCAATTTGACCAATCAACTCATATGATAAATACACAAACCAACCACCAGTAAAAGGCAGGTCACTTTCAATAGAAGGTGTATCAATACTTGACTCTAATGTGGATAAAAAATCAAACTCATCTAAATTATTTAGAACAATTTCCTTGGTTGGATGCGCAAATAAAATCGAATAACGATTGGCCTGATTATGATTAACGCTTTCTAATAAAAATGGATAGCGCTTAGCATCAAACTGACACAAGGCATCTAGCGCAACACTAGGAATCGACAAAACTTTCACAATATTTACTCAGATTTAGTTTTGATTGACTTAACCGCTGGGATGTTTACTGGTGTTTTTATTGGGTTTTCTTCTGACGTATTAACGATAGTAGTTGTTTTGCTTTTTTCGGTTTTTGCTTTAACTACAACAGGATCTTGAGTTGAAATTTGTGGAGCAGCTGGGGTTTTAATTATCTCGGTCACTGCCTTCTTTTGCAATTCCTTTAACAAAGCTTTAGCTTTAAAAATAGATGCATGATCAGGGAACTTCCTAATCATGGTATTGAGTAATAAAACTGCTTTTGGGTGTTTTCCAAGCTCAACATAAGTTGTGGCTAACTCATATAAAGAGTTAGAAAACTTATGGTGTAGTCCATTTTCTCGTTGAAATTCAATAAATACTTTTTTAGCAATATGATACTTTTCCTTTGCTAAATAAGACTTGGCCAACCAGTAATGAGCATCGGAGGTATGATTGTTGTTAGGGTAGTCTTTTAAGTATGTGGTAAAAAGCTCAATTGCTTTATCATACTCACCAATCATCAAAAAGCCTTTGGCATCAGCATAAGCCTTTTTAGCAACTTTATCCTTCTCTTCAACGTGCAGTGTTTTTTTGTTCACTACATTGGTTTTTTTATACTTAAGCAAATGAAACAATGACTGAATTTTTTCAGCATTAACTTTTTGCTGTTGTTGTAAAACCTCTATTTGGCCTTGTAAATTTTTATTGACTTTTTTAAGCTGATTGAGTTTTTTATTGTGATCAATTAAAACCTTGCTTGTGTTTATTTCAGCAGCATTAACAGATATTTGCATTGCAAATAGGCCAAGGATAATACAAACAACAGTCTTCATATTTTTTATTTATAAATAAACTCAACACGTCTATTTTGCTGCCAGCCTTCTTCATCATGTGCTTGTGAAATAGGCTTTTCTTCACCAAAACTCACCACTTCAACTCGAGAAGTTAAATCATACAAGCCTAAAATCTCTTTAACACTTAACGCACGATTTTCACCTAAAGCTAGGTTGTATTCACGTGTGCCTCGTTCATCAGCATGCCCTTCTAAGGTTAGGTTAATTTGAGGATTATCACGCATAAAATTAGCATGCTTGATAATCTCTTTAGTTGATGTTTCATCAATTTCATAACCATCATAGGAGAAATGTAAAACAAATATACCACCCTCTTCCTTTAAGGTGATTACTGCCGTTTTAGCAACATCATCTGTACCACTGTAGTTTTGCACTTCAAAACTAGAATTATCTTGTGCGATAACGTTTTCTTGTGTTGCGCTATTTCGATCTTCAACTGTAATCACATCTGGCTCACCAGTAGTTTTATTTACAAATTCTTCAACAGTACCACATGAAGACAACAAAACAACGCTTGCACTTAACATTACTATTTTTAACATTATATTTTTTCTCCTATCTTGAATAATGAGACCAGTTTGGCTCTCTAACTTCCCCTGCCTTACTTGCTAATTCAAAGGTTTCACGTCCCAATAATGAAACAACTGACAAAACACCCCGGTCTTTTTTATTGGTAGCAAAAATAATCATACTACCATTTGGTGAAAAATAAGGCGACTCATCGAGTGCATTATTAGTCATAACAATTAAATCTTTGGTTTTAATATCTAACAGGGCAATTCGGTAGTCTCTATCAACTCGATGAACCATAGCTAATTGCTTGCCATCTGGTGAGAATACTGCCTTAGCATTATAAGAGCCCGCAAACGTTGCACGCTTAATTTTTCCAGTGGTTAAGTCTTTAATATAAACTTGCACTTGCCCTGATCGATTAGAAGTAAAGACAATACTATTGCCATCTGGTGAATAACTGGCTTCAGTATCAATGCCATTATCAAAAGTTAATCGAGTGAGTTTTTTATCTTTTAAATGATACGAATATATGTCTTTATTACCATTTTTGGACAAGGTAAGCGCGATACTTTTTCCATTTGGGTGCCAAGAAGGCGCAGAAGATATTCCATCAAAATAAGGTAATTTTTGTGTTTTTCTACGTACAAACGGATAGCGAATAAACACTTCTGATCGACCATTTTCAAAAGAAACATAAGCAATCTTCTTTTGATCTGGAGACCAAGCTGGCGATAAAATAGGACTAGTAGAAACCAATATAGTTTGTGGATTTTGTGCATCTGAGTGTGAAATCTCTAGTCGATATTCTCGATTGCCACGCCCCTTATTAACAACAGTAACATAGGATAAGCGCGTGTAAAAAGAGCCTTTCTCGCCTAACAGTGCTTCATATATTTGATCAGATAAGTAGTGTGCAATTCGCCTAATGCCACTATTGTGCACAGAAAATTCTTTAGTGTAGAGCTCCTTAGAAGAGTAAATATCAAGCAAATGAATTTTTACTTTAAAAACTTTTTGATTGACCTTTTCAATCTTTCCGTGAACTAGTGCTTCTACCTTTCGAGAGCGCCATTTATCATAATCAACCCCACCACTAACAACCTTTTTAGAGCTGCTAGCATTAAATTCCCCAGATCGATTGAAATTATCACGCATAATATTGGCAATTTCTTGCCCTTGCTTGGCATTTCCAACCACTTCGAAAGGTGCGATAACGATAGGAAAGGCTTCTTCGTCCTGCTTTAATACAGTCACTTCCAAAATAGCATGCGCCATTACGGAATACAAGCAAACAAAAACAACTAACAGTCTAGTAAATCTCATTCTCGCTCTTCTAGCCAGTTCATTTGAATCGCTTCAAGGATCTTTTCACCTGATTTATCTTCATCATCATCAAACTCCTCTAACTCAATTACCATTTTTCTTAAATCAACAAAATTAATAAAAGTTGGGTCAAAGTCAGGGTGTGCCTCATCTAACGCAATAGCTATATCAAGCGAGTCAGTCCATTTCATATTAATGCCTATAGAAATATTATAAAAAATATAAGCTTAATTTTAATCAAAACTGGGCTTATAGACAACGAAAATTCACCTGTTTTTGTAAATACTATACTCGTGAAACAGAGTGTACAGATTCTAAGCTTTTTATTGAATATAGGGCTTCATCTAGCTTACCAATATTTGAAACACTAATCACTAATTTGATTGCTTTCATTAAATGATCATTTTCCTCTACTTCTATGTGTTCGATGTTAACGCCGATTAGGGCGACAGCATTCGCAATAGAGGCCAACATACCACGACGATTTTCTACTTGAACTCGTATCAATACTTCAAATTCTTCATTTTCATCTGCATCCCAATCAATATCTAGCCATTGTTCATTTTTTTGTTTAGCATGATTCAAGTTGCCACAATCAAAACGATGCATTACCAAACCCTTGGAACGGGTTAATACACCGGCCACCTTGTCACCAGGAATTGGATAACAGCAATGCGCAAAACTAATCGATCTCCCTTTTGTTTGTTTAATGTTAATGCTTTTAACAAAATCTTCGCAGCTATCATTTTTAAATTTATTTAGTACAATAGAAACTAGTATTTCAGATAGTCCAATCTTCATATAAAGTTCTTCTTTAGAGTCACACTTTAAATCTTCTAAACAATCCTTCCATCTGTTTTCACTTATTGACTCACTAACAGCTTGATAGTTAAGTGCATTGGTTAATAAATATTCACCCAGCTGTATTAATTCATCAGTAGAATCTAATTTCAGTTTAGCTTTAATTGAAGATTTGGCTTTAGCGGTAATAGCTATCTGTAACCATGATGGATGTGGCGTGGCACGTTTATCTGTAACAATCTCAATAGTTTGTCCAGATTTAAGCACTGTAGAAATAGAAGCATTAACTTGGTCGACACTAGCTTTAACGGTTCGATTGCCTATATTAGTATGAATGGCATAAGCAAAATCTAACACCGTTGATTTATAAGGCAATTGGATAATATCTCCTGTCGGCGTAAATACAAATACTTCTGAAGGAAATAAATCTGCCTTTGTTTCTTCTAAAAATTCAATTGAAGTGCCTGAATTTTTCTGAATATCTAATAAAGAGCCTAGCCAATTACTGGCCAATTCAGCAGAATTACTAGGATCGCTCTTATAATGCCAATGCGCTGCAATGCCATATTCTGACACAAAGTGCATCTCCTCTGATCGAATTTGAACCTCAATAAAAATTTTGTTTGGTCCAAATAAAACTGTATGTAGTGATTGATACCCATTGGATTTAGGTAAAGCCACATAGTCTTTAAATTTACCTGGCAATGGTTTGTATAAATTATGAATAACACCCAGCGTTTGATAACACATTGGCACATCATCTACAACCACTCTAAAAGCATACATATCAAGCACTTGAGAGAACTTAAGCTGCTTATTTTTCATTTTTTTATAAATACTACAAGGTTGTTTTTGACGTCCATATATCTTAAAACTACTCACCCCTTCTTGCGCCAAACGACTTTCTATTTCGTTTTGAATATGTTTAATAATTTTCTTACGATTGCCACATTGTTTTTTAATTTGACGTACTAATATCTTGTGACGATAAGGATGAATAATCTCAAAACACAAGTTATCTAATTCCACTCTTATGTTATTCAAGCCCAATCTTCTGGCAATTGGCGCATGAATTTCAGTCGTTTCTTTGGCAATTCTAAGTTGCTTTTCTCGACTCATAGACTTAAGTGTGCGCATATTATGCAAGCGGTCTGCCAGCTTAATCATAATTACTCGCATATCGCTAGTCATAGCTAAAAACAACTTTCTAAAATTTTGTGCTTGTTTTTCTATGTTTGAATGAAACTCTAATCCTGTTAATTTTGAAACGCCTTGCACGATATGTGCGACTTCATCACCAAAATCTTGACTAATATTTTCGTACGTTAATGTAGTATCTTCGATACAGTCGTGCAGCAAGGCTGCAACAATACAAAAGGAGTCTAACTTTAGTTCAGCTAAAATCATTGCCACATTAATTGGGTGAAACACATAAGCTTCACCAGAGCGACGAAATTGGCCATCATGCGCAGTTGCAGCAGCAATATAGGCTTGATAAACATTCTCAACCTGATCTGCTGACATGTAAGTATCTAATGTCTCACACAGGTCACTAATTAAAATTCTTTTTTCAAATAATTTCATTTATAGATATTTCATAAAAACTTAGTCATTCTTTGCCATTATAATCTAGTGTCAATCAGTATAATGCTGGCATATTAGATAAAAAATTCCAATTAAAATGAAAAACAAAAATAGCTTCTATGCCCTGTTGCACAGTGCAAAATTGATTTTAATATTACCGTTATTAATACTTTCATTAAGCGGGTGTTTTTGGTCAGAAGAAGAAGTTAAAAGAGAATCTATTACTAAAGGGTTGTCACCCAAAGCCTTCTTTAATGAAGCCAAGCAAGAACTATCAAACAATGCAACTGATAAAGCTATCGAGCTATTTGAGCAACTACAAGCAGCCTATCCAGGCTCAAAATACGCTCTACAATCCAAGCTAGAAATCGCTTACGCATTATACAAAGGTGAGGATTATGATCAAGCTATTGATCGCCTTAATAACTACATTAAACTTTATCCAGAGCATTTTTCAACACCGTATGCTTATTACCTACGAGGCATAATTTCAGAAGATAAATCTCGGTCTATTCTAGATGATTTCATTACCGACAATGCACAGCGTGATGTTGACAGTGTGCGTGATGCGTTTAACTATTACATGGTTTTAATTGATAAATTTCCAACAACTGAATACGCATCAGAAGCTAAATCACGTTTAATCGTACTTAGAAATATCTTGGCAAGACATGAATTGTTTGTTGCGATTTTCTATAGCAAGAGAAATGCCAATATTGCAGCTGTCAACCGATGTAAATACATTATTGAAAAATATCCCAATACGCCATCAGTGCCAGCAGCACTGCATTTAATGGCTTATAATTACGATAAAGTTGGCATGGAAAAATTAGCAAAAGATGCACGTCGTGTACTCAAAAAGAGCTACCCCTTATATGAACCACACTACTCTTTAGAAGACTAAAAAAACCAAAAGACCTCTATGAACAAACAAGAGCGTTTTTTCGCGCTTAAAATCTCATCTATTATGGCAACCCGCATGTTCGGGTTATTTATGATATTTCCAGTATTTTCAGTTTATGCCGCCCAATATGAGAATACCACGCCCTATCTAATTGGTCTTGCTATTGGCATCTATGGTTTAACTCAAGCCTTACTACAAATACCATTTGGCTATCTGTCTGATCAGTATGGTCGCAAACCAATGCTCATCATTGGCTTAATTATCTTCTTTATTGGTAGCGTCGTTGCTGCTAACGCAACTGATATTATCGGCGTGGTGGTTGGTAGGGCTTTACAAGGCGGTGGTGCAATTTCTGCCGTACTAATGGCTTTCTTGGCTGATTTTGTCTCACCCGATCAGCGCGCCAAGGCTAATGCTTTTGTCGGTATGCAAATCGGCATGGCATTTATGCTTTCATTGCTCATTGGCCCCCTAATCACGGTTAATTTAGGTATTTCCGGGCTTTTCTGGGTGATTGCCGGCTTGTCTATTATCGCATTAGGTATCGTCTTTACCCTGCCTCATGTTAAGCCACATGTGCAATACACTTTATCAGTATCAAACATTAAACAAGTGCTAACGGCAAAATTACTTAAATTAGATTTCAGTGTTTTCACTCTGCACTTAATTTTGACTTGTGCTTTTATTGTAATGCCAAAACTACTGGTAGACAACAATATCGTCGCCACTAATTTGGAAGACAACTGGACCATGTATCTACCGGTCATGCTGGTTTCTTTTGTGGGCATGTTGCCAATGATCATTTTGGCTGAAAAATACCACAAACACAAAGCCATGATGCTTACCGCTATTAGCATCATGATTATGAGTCAAATCTTGTTTTATCAAACACCGCTAACCTACACCACTTTCTTTATTTTACTGGCGTTGTTTTTTATTGCCTTTAATGCCATGGAGGCCATGCTGCCATCACTCGTTTCTAAAACTGCAAATAGCGATAAACGCGGTCTAGCAATGGGTATGTATTCCACTTCACAGTTTTTAGGTGCCTTTATTGGTGGCGTATTTGGTGGGTGGATTTACAACACATACGACCTAAATAGTGTATTCTTATTCACCACATTTATGGCAATAATTTGGTGGGTAGTGATACTCACCATAAAACAACAGAAACCAACGGGAGAGTAACAAAATGGCAGGTATTAATAAAGTAATTTTAGTAGGCAACTTAGGTCAAAAACCTGAGGTTAAATATGCTTCATCAGGCAATGCTATGGCCAATCTTTCTGTTGCTACTTCTGAATCATGGACAGATAAAAATACCGGCCAAAAACAAGAAAAAACAGAATGGCATCGTGTGAGTTTATTTGGTAAATTAGCTGAAATTGCAGGTCAATACCTAGACAAAGGCTCTAAAGTTTATGTTGAAGGCAAACTTCAAACTCGTAAATGGCAAGATAAATCTGGTGCTGATCGCTACACCACTGAAGTGGTAGTTTCAGGCTTTAATGGCACTTTACAAATGCTAGATCGCCAACAAGGTGGCATGGGTGGTGGCGCCCCACAACAGGCATCTTCCACCCCTCAAGCTCAATCACCAGCACAAGACCCAATTACGCCAGTAGATAACACTGGCTTTGATGACGATATCCCGTTCTAGAAGCTACCTACTACATAAAAGTAAAATTTAATCTATTAAACCCTTTTTATACAGGGTTTTTTAATTCAAGGATTAATAAATAGAGTGTCTATATAGCTTAAACTGACATCATTAATATGAATATCTTTAAAAAAGTACTACTTATGTCCACCCTGATAAGTTGCATACCTGTGGCTCATGCAACTCTTGAATTAGAAAAAGCGGCGCCAAATTTCACCCTGGTTGATCAGCGTAATACGGCGCATACATTGAGTAACTATCAAGGCCAATGGGTGGTGTTATATTTTTATCCTAAAGATGACACACCAGGGTGTACGACAGAAGCCTGCAATTTTCGAGATGCGATTAATCATATTATTGCCAAACGCGCTATCGTTTTTGGGATTAGCTTAGATAATATTGAATCACACCAGCAATTTTCAAAGAAGAATAATCTACCCTTTTCCCTCTTATCCGATCCCGGCGGTAAGATTGCGAAACAGTATGATTCACTAGGAGATTATTGGCTAGTTAAGTTTGCTAAAAGGAATAGTTTTATTATTAATCCAACAGGTAATATCGCCAAAATCTACAAAAGTGTAGATCCACAAACACATGTTCAACAAGTACTTAAAGATTTATCTACTTTACAGAAATAGTAAAACCAGTAATATAAGGTAATTTTTTAGTCGCAAGCAACTGTTTTAGTAACTCTATTTTAAAGAATATTATATCTCTAGAATTAACAATGGCGAACGCTCTTTGTTGAAGGGTTGTAAGAGTTTTTCAACATTATCTTTGCAACACATAAATATTGCCTTGATCTGTTGAAAAATAAATACGCCCTTGTTTATCTATTAGCAAGGATCGTATTCTTTGTTTAAGATCCGTTAGCAATCTTTTTTCAGAATCTACGCTTAAATCTTGATCTAAACTGATTTTATTAATATGCTTTCCTCGCAGCGCCCCTGTTAATAAACTGCCAACCCATGATTTAAAGATGTCACCTGTATAGATTACTAAATCACTTGGTGCAATAGAAGGCACATAGTATTTAATGGGCTGTTCCATGCCAGCTTTATGGGTGCCTTCACCCACATTAAATGGACCCCAATATTCTTTACCGTATGAAATCATCGGCCAGCCATAATTAGCACCTTTTTTAATCAAGTTAATCTCATCGCCACCTCGTGGGCCATGTTCTATCGCCCATAAACGCTGTTGTTGCTGGTCCCAAACTAATCCTTGAGGGTTTCTATGGCCATAACTCCATATTTCATCTAATGCTTTTTCTGTGCCAACAAATGGATTGTCTTTTGGAATCGATCCATCTAGATTTAACCTAAGTATTTTTCCCGCATGGTTAGAGAGATCTTGGGCGCTTTCTCGAACCCCACGATCACCAATTGAAATATACAAATGTTGCTTACTTATAGCGATTCGACTACCATAATGATGCACATTTTCATTTACAGAATTGGTCATTAACAGGTCTTTCCAGTTGACAATTTTCTGATTGCTTATTTGAGCACTTGCTAGTGTTGTTGCACTACCACCTTGCACTGGTTTTGAATAAGTAAAGTACAGTTGGTTGCCATTTACGACGATATCTAGCAACCCACCTTGGCCTTCACTAAGTACTGTTGGAACACCATCTAAATACTCAACTGAGTTTGATTTCAGATTAATAACACCAACCGAGCCTGAGCGCTGGGTAAATACAATCTCATCATCAGAGATAAAATCCATTCCCCAAACAATAGCAAGCCCGGAAGCGATTTTCTTCAGCTGATAATCAGCTGCTTTAACCGGTAAGCTTATGAAAGACAGTAATAAAAATCCAATAAGTAGTTTTTTCACATCAAATTCTTTTTTAATTTTATTAGTATTAAGCCTACTTACTTTCAAGCTAAAAAGCAATGATTTTCGTTATCTATCTACACGCATAGTAATTCACCCCAATGGGTGGTGAATCGGTTGGATTGAAATTGCGCCCTTGGTAGCCAACGATCATTACCCAGTTCGCTAGCATAGCGCAATAAATGCCCATAAGGATGATGACTCAATTGAGTGCTTTTATCATTGGCCGCAAACAAATCTTGCTGATGCTTGTTAGGGGTTAAGTTGCCCAATATAACACCGCCTTTATAAAACCCGTAACCTGGCTCATAAATTTGCTTTAATAGCTTTGCACACAATGGCACCAATAACGCCTCATCACTGAGTGGCACACTGATACCAATAGTTTTTGATAAATTCATACAAGGCGCATTCTTCTTGAAAGGGTTGGTATAAATAAATATACTCATCGAAGTAGTCGCTAAAGACTGTGTATTAAGCTTATTAACGGCTTTTCTTGTTAATGTGGTTAATGCTTGGTTAATTTCATCAAAATCGCTTAAATCAACCCCAAATGAACGAGAAGAGGCGATTTGTCGCCTTGGTGGTGTAATTTCTTCAATTGTCAAACAAGAATGCCCATACAATTCACGATAGATGCGCTTTCCATTCACACCTAATAACGTTTCAATAATGCCAATATCGGCTTGATAAAAATCAAGTGCAGTTGCAATTCCCACCTTATTTAGCTTTAAGGCTGACTTTGACCCCACACCCCAAATATCACCAATAGTTACCGAATCTAGTAGTTTTTCAAAGCGCTCAACAGGCAATGCATCAATATCAAACACTCCATTAAACCTTGGATAGATCTTAGCGATACGATTAGCCAGCTTGGCCAAAACTTTAGTACTGCCTATACCAACACAAACAGGTATTCCAGTCCATGACTTAACTTGATTTTTAAGTGTTTGCATATGGGTATTTAAATTCACCATTAAGCCTGATAGATCTAAAAAACTCTCATCAATCGAATACACCTCTTGTACCGGTGCATACTCACCAACAATACTCATTACCCGTGATGACATATCGCCATACAAAGGATAGTTTGAAGATTTAACCACCACTGATTTATTAATCATCAAATCCTTAACTTGATAATATGACACACCCATCTTAATCCCAAGTGCTTTTGCCTCATTCGAGCGTGCAATCACACAGCCATCGTTATTACTCAAAACCACAATCGGCTCGCGCTCTAATTTTGGATCAAACACACGCTCACATGAGGCGTAGAAGTTATTGCAATCTACCAGTGCAAACTTTTGTTGATTAAATTTAGGCATACTGATGAATCACTGAGGTGACTACACCCCAAATAATAAGCTCACTGCCCTCACTAATCACGATGTCATCAAACTCAGGGTTTTCTGCCTTTAAAGTAATCTTGCCTTTGTATTTACAAAGGCGCTTAACCGTAAAATCACCATCCACCACAGCAATTACTATCTTGCCACTTTTAGCAACAAGTGACTTATCTACCACCAAAATATCCCCAGGGTGGATACCTGCATTTAGCATTGATTCACCTTGTGCACGTACAAAAAAAGTGGCCTCTTTATGATGAATTAAGTGCTTGTTTAAATCCAGCCGATCTTCTAGATGGTCGTCCGCAGGAGAAGGAAAGCCTGCTTGCACACGTGAGGTAAAAATAGGGGTGGTGATATCGGCTGCGTTATCTGCTGGTAGAGACACAACAACATCATGTTTTAGTTGCGATTTATACACCTTAAGCGTTGATTTAACCGTATCAACCAGGCTAGCTGGCACACGCATCACCTTGGTGTCTTCCTTGAATTTACCCGAGTTTTTCTTACGGCCAGCGCCCGCTCTGGCACCACCATGGGTTTGTGTTTTTATATTCATTTGAATATTGTAACATTATTCAAATTATTTTATTCGGCGTTTATTTAATTTAAAATATTATTATGAAAAATCAAATATGGGTAGATGCTGACGCTTGCCCAGTAGCAATCAAAGAGATACTATTTAAAGCGGCTGACCGTACACAAGTAACAACAACTTTAGTCGCTAATCATGCAATGCACTTACCCTCTTCTCGCTATTTAAGCTTTATTCAAGTGCTTGCAGGATTTGACGTTGCTGATAACGAAATTGTTAAACGAATGCATACGGGGGATTTAGTCATCACGAGCGACATACCATTAGCTGATGAGGTCATTACTAAAGGTGGATTAGCCCTTAGCCCAAGGGGTGAAATATTTAATGCAAATAACATTAAATCGAAACTCAGTATGCGCGACTTTATGGATGTAATACGCTCAAGCGGAGTGCAAACAGGCGGCCCATCAGCCTTAAGTCAGGCAGATAAACAATCTTTTGCCAATCAATTAGATCAATGGCTAAACAAACAAGTCAACTCGTAAAAACTAACTATCTGCCAAACATATTTTTCATATAGCTACTAGGTGACGTAAAAGAATTTACACCTCGGTTCATATCAAAACGCATACGTTCCATATTTGGCCCCATGGTAGAAACTGATGGTGCCATTAGGTCTACCGAAGCTCTAAGCCCGTCTAAATCTTCTGACATTAGCTGATACATGTCATACATGTGCTGATCCACTTCTATAAATTCTTGTTTCATGACGGAAATATCAGCTGACATGCTAGAAATATCTTTATTCATCGAGCCGATATTCTGATTCATTTGATCTATATTACTGCCCATATTGACCATACTACGATTCATCATGCGTATGTCTTGACTCATTGTCTTCATATCAACTGACATTGAGGCCATATTGTTATGCATTGAACGCATAGACAACATCATGTCATACATCACAAAAAGCATCACTGCTGCACCCATCCAGGATCCACCAACAATAACAATTACCCCCCAATTTGTTTTCTTTGTATCATTCATAAATGGTAATGTTACTTAATATAAATTACTCATTGAAGCCAATATTTACCCGAAGAATAGATCTTGCCACTTGGGTGATCACGATGACCAAATGGATGCTGTGGTGCAACAATAAACTCTTGCAGCATCTCGTCTTCGGCATATAAAGAAAACCCGTTGTTATCGAGTGCTTGCTTGGCTTGATCACTAGAGAAAAAAGTCATTTTGTCAAAAATACAGCTGTCATCCATAAAGAAGGTTACTTCGCATCGATTATTGGCACTGGTGATAACTGCCCAGTTGCGCTCACCCATGCCAATTACCTTGCACCAATAGCCTTCAATAGAAATTGGCGAGCTTGGAAAAGGCTGTTTTAGTGGTGTGAGATCGTCAGTAATAGCGACTTTCTCTCGCATATCGTAGTCTTTATAATCATTTTCAATGAGATGATTGATTGCCTCTGACGAGGTGTCAAATTGGATGGTTTTATAAACACCAAACACATTGTCTAACAAACTAACACTACATGGGTTGTCAGTATTGTCAGCATGCTCAATAAAAGCCCAGGCGATGTTAATGTTGGGTGGCGGGGCTTTTTTGTAAAAAAACTGCTTTTGTTTTAAATCTAATTGATTGCTCATACTTATTTAACAACAATATAAAGAAACTAATATAAGAAAAATATTATAGTCAAATTCAAATTAATGAAGGCTTATCCTGGTGACAAATAGTAAGCCTAGAGTTAACGCCAAGTCGGCTTCATGTAAACACCTGGTGTGGCCTCTTCTGCCATGATCTTGCCAGGCTCCATCATGGTACGTATACCTTGATCCATACCTGGCATCATAAATGAGGATGACCGAGGTGCTTGATATTGTGGTTGTGGCTGCATCATACTACCAAAAGGCATTGATGAACCCATACCGCCGCCAAAAGGTTGTAGTTGTGGTGCTTGTTGGTAACCCCTGTTGTAACCACGGTAGCCTCTATCATATGGATTGTATCTTGGCTGATATCTTGACTGGTTAGCGCTTTGCCCACCCCATGGCATAGAGCCACCAAATGGCTGCATTTGCTGAGACATGCTTTGCCCACCAAATGGCATCATGCCAGCTGAATTGCCCCAATTAGCCTGTGAGGCTGTGCCGATGGCTAGTGTTAAACCGATACATAGTTTTATTACTGTGTTTTGCATGGCACATTCTCCTAAGAATTAAATAGTATTGGCTTGAACTATACCCTTGGTATTTTCGGTTTTGTGTTTTTTTGCTTTATTTTATTACCAAAGCAGCTATTAATATCTAGCGTAGCAACCAAAATTCAAGATTTTCAAACTTACATATAAGCTTGAAAAAGGTGTTTAATTAAGCTCTTTTAATGCCATGGTTGTACATTCTACTCGCACTTTTTAAGTGGCGACTACTTAGCTTTGACCAGGGCTGGACTTCTGGTTGATAACCTTTGTGCCAGGGCTGAACAACTTGGGTATTAATTTTTGCTTGTGTATGCACTGATTGAGCGTAATCTTTAGCCAGTGATTGTGCGGCCAGTGAGGTGCCAGCCGTAGACATAGTGGCTGCAAGCGCCATAGAGATACTTTTAAACTTCATACTGCCTCCTATTTTTTTGATTGGTTTAATTCAACTATACACCTAATTGGTGAATAAAAATAGAGAAGCGTATTTTGACTAAGTAACTCTTTTTGTGTCAGACTTACTATCCCAATAATTAGCCCTGTCTTTTAAGATCCAACGTACGCCACCTTTTGGGTCTTCAACATCGCCTTTGTAACGCGGGATTAAATGTACATGCAGGTGCATAACACTTTGACCTGCGGCTGGGCCATTATTGACACCAATGTTATAAGCATCAGGTGAAAACTCTTCATCAAGGATTTTTTTGGCTGCTTTAATTGCTTTTCCAATGGCCAACAATTCGTCTTCATTAGCCTCAAAATACGTGGCAAAGTGGCGTTTAGGGACAATTAATGTGTGACCAGGTGAAGCGGGATAAGTATCAATAAACACTTGAGTGTACTCGCACTCATAGATAACACGCTCATCTCTTAATTTACAAAAAATACAATTATCACTCACTGCTTATTCCCAAAGTTTGACATGGGACAATATTTTACAATAACTGCTCTACTCAAGTATTTTACTTGACAATAAAAAAGCCGCTTAAAGCGGCTTTTTTATTATTCTAAATAGATTTAAATTACTTCCATTCAGTACATGATGTTGTTGTTGTTGATTCACCTGCTGGAACAGCTAATTGGTGTACCTTAGTCACACAACTTCTTTCTTTAGGTTGTATCTTAATAATCTTTTCAACAATCTTATCTTTATAGATAATCTTGTCTTTATAGATAATTTTTTCTTTTACCACTTCTACAGGCTTATCTTGATAGATAACTTTTTCTACAGTTTTAGGCTCGCCGAAGATTGCTGTCTTAATATCTTCAAGTGAGAAATCAATACTCTGAACTTCAGTAGTGCTTTCTTTAACTGAGTCAGAAGCGCTAGTAATACCTTCTTCGATAGAGCTACTCATTTCTGTAAAGAAATCGTTAATTGCGCCTAAATTAAATTCTTCTTGTGCCATAGCGTTACTGCTTGTTAGTACGATTGTCATTGACATTGCTGTGATAATTTTTTTCATTTTTATTTCCTCTTGGTTGATGAAGTGTATATTATAACATTCTAATATAGTTTTTGCAAATATATTTAACAATACCTAGGTCAAAACAGAAGATAACAGATCTTGCGTGTAATCATTTTTAGGATTGGTTAGGATATCTTTTGTAGTGCCGCTCTCTAGCGCTTTACCTTGTTTCATCACAATCACATGATCGGCAAAATAATCAACAATTGAAATATCATGAGTGATAATAATATAGCTCACACCCTTCTCGCGCTGTAGGCGTAATAATAAATTGAGTATTTGTACTTTAACCGTGGCATCGAGTGCTGAGGTTGGTTCATCACAAATAATGACTTCTGGATTAACACTGATAGCCCGTGCAATCGATAAACGCTGTAATTGGCCGCCTGAGAGTTCATGAGGGTAACGATGCATGAGTTGTGGATCAAGCTCTACTTCAAGTAATAACTGACTAAGATAAGTCAAATTAGCTTGACTTAGATTTAATGCCTGCAAGCCTTCAAGTAAGGTTTGTGAAATACGCATACGCGGATTAAAACTCGAAGTAACATTTTGAAAGACAATCTGCACCTTAGCGGCGTACGAATTACGATCATAATGATTAATGGCTTTATTACCCATGCTAACACGGCCATCATGCAGATCTAACTGGCGCATAATAGCTTTGGCCAGCGTGGTTTTACCGGAGCCAGACTCACCTACAATAGCAAGGTTTTGCCCTTGTTTAAGGCTAAAGTTAATCTCATCAACGGCTCTGACATAATCGGTAGTACGCTGGAATAAGCCAGTTTTAATTGGGAAATAAACTTTAACATTATTCCCATCAATGAGCACATCGCCAAAGGCATGATCTCGATTACCTTTTGGCAAAGAAACTAATAGTGCTTTGGAGTAATCCTCTTTAGGGTTTTGGAAAAATTCAGCTTTATCTCGGTTTTCAATGATGTTGCCTTGGTGCATGACTGCCACCCTGTCCGCCATGAGCTTCACCACCGATAAATCGTGAGTAATCAGCAAAATTGATAATTTCTGATTTTTTCTTAACGCTAGCAACAACTCGAGCACTTGTTTTTGCGTGGTGACATCAAGCGCGGTAGTGGGTTCATCAGCAATGAGTAGTTTGGCACCGCCAGCGAGTGCACAAGCGATCATCACCCGTTGTTTTTGCCCGCCAGAGACTTGATGAGGGTAACGATTATACATTTGGATACTCGTATCTAAATCAACCTGCTCAAAAAGGGCTAAAACTCTTGATTTGCGCTGTTTTTTGCTTAAATTAGTATGCAAGGCTAGCACTTCTTCTACTTGCTCGCCAATAGTCATAATTGGATTCAAACTGTTGGTCGGGTCTTGAAAAATAAAAGCAATTTCTGAGCCACGAAAATTTTGGATTTTTTCTCCTTGACTCAAATCAGTATCTTTATAGGTGATCTTTCCGCTCTTTTTTAGATTTTTTGCTAGTAAATCAACAATACTTAGGGCGGCTAGACTCTTTCCAGAGCCAGATTCACCCACTAGAGCAAAGATTTCACCCTGGTTAATACTAAAGCTAATATTTTTTACGATTTTTTGTGACTTAGTGAAGATTGATAGGTTTTCAATAGTAAGTAATGGTTTAGGCATCTTCGTCTCCTTTTGGATCAAATACCTGACGCACACGATCAGCAAACAAATTGGCACTTAATACCAAAATAAACATAAAGATAAAGCTAGAAGCTAGTGGCCACCAAACCACAGGATCGGTAGACAATTCTAGACGTGCAGCATTAATCATATTACCCCAGCTCATGGTAGTGGCATCAACCCCTACACCAATATAGGAAAGTACTGCTTCAATCAGCACCAAGCCAGAGAAATCCAACACGATAGAAATCAGCACTAAGTGCATAACATTTGGCATTAGATGGTTAAATAAAATTTTAAAATTACTAACACCGAACACTTTAGCAGCTTGGACAAATTCTAGCTCTGAAAGTTTGAGTGTTTCTGCACGAATCAAACGACATAAGCCCGTCCATGAAGTGAGCGCTAAAATAACACAGAGTAACAGAAGTTTAAGGTCTGAACGTTCTAGAGCAGACGCATAATCAGCAGCATGTTCATCCATATACACTTGCAAAATTAACACCAAAGCAGCAATCAGTAAGATACCTGGAATGGCGTTAATAGTCGTGTAGATGTATTGAATCACATCGTCAGTTTTTCCTTTGAAGTAGCCTGCCATCAACCCTAAAATGATAGCTGGTGGCAAGGCCAATAAGGTAGTCAATAAACCAAAGATCATGCCGGTACGGATGCTCTTTACCGCTTTGTAAAAGACGTCAATGCCGGCTTTATCGGTACCTAAAATATGATAATTAGGCATCATCACTACTACCCATGTACAAAAGAACGTTAAAGCAAAAATAGTAGCTAAAGCCGAACGATTATTTTTGGTGTTAATGGTGGTAAACTTTTCTAAAAATAAAATAAAAACCATAAAAATGCCTACTGCATAAAACAGTGCGTTGGCACTAATAGATAAAATATTTTTTTGGTTATCGGTAGCATTGGTAATATCGTCTGATACTAAATTTAAATGTACACGTCCACGAAGGCCATTGTCTAAATATTCTTTTGAAAATTGCTCGTAATTTAGCGGTGTGGAGTAGGTTTTTTCTTCGGCCTCTAATGCAGGTAGTAACACCCTGTCTAGCACACTGTAAGTTGTGGTATTGTTGTCAAACCTAAAGTGAATGGAGTCTGACAGGCCGATTAAAATATAAAAGGCAAAAACAAGAAAAGCAGACAGCGCCATAGGCTGGGCAAAGATTTTTTGCCATTTTTGTCGTAATAATTCGTTACCGCGTATTTTCACCACAGAAAATATACTTAAAGCGAACAACATCCAGAGCAAGAAGTCGGTCCAAAGCCAAACAAATGTCATTTGAACTTCACCCTCGGATCGGCCCAAGTGTAGGATATATCCGTTAATAACAAACCAACAATATAAAGAATTGAGCCTAAAAATACCATAGCACGCACAATGGCAAAATCTTGCGAATTAATAGCATCAATGGTGTAACTACCCAAGCCTGGTATAGAAAAGAAACTTTCCATAATTAAACTACCCATAAATAACGATGGAATCACCACTACAACGCCTGTAAGGATAGGAATCATGGCATTTTTTAGTACGTGCTTGAATAGCACCTGTTGCTCACTAAGACCTTTGGCACGGGCGGTATTAACATAGGGCTTATTGATTTCCTCAAGAAAGATAGAGCGATACCAACGAACGCCAGCACCGAGCCCTGCAACCACACCAATAAGTACCGGCAACATAACAAAACGCCAAGACTCAAAACCCTCTTGATAACCTGAAACAGGGAACCAATGCCATAGACCAGCCACTACTTTTTGGCCAATAATGATATAGAAAAGCCCTGATATCGACATTAGTGCTACGGTAAAAATCAGGCTCATTCGCTCTAGCTTAGTACCAAGCAACATTACCATCCACATGGCAAACACAATATTGGTAATTAACGCAATAATAAAAGATGGAATCGCCAAAGCTAGAGATGGCCACATTCGCTCATTAATGTCTTTGTTAATATTTCTGCCAGAATCTGAATGGCCAAAATCTAACTGAAATAAGGGGATAGATTTTTGAAAAAAAATGGTATCTGTAAGTATGGCAGAACCAGACTGATCAACATTAACAAACAAAGGCTTGTTGTAGCCTTTTTCTTCTTTCCAGGTGTGGATATCGGCCTGTGTAACATGCTTAGCACCCAACTGAATACGAGCCATGTCGTCCGGCGTATTAACCATAAAAAACAGTAAGAACGTAATTAGATTAACGCCTAATAAAATAGGAATACTGTATAAGGCACGTCTAATTATATAAGTCCACATAGTTAAAGTATTTTAGCAACAAAAAAGCCAGCATAAAGCTGGCTTTTTGATATCAAACGATTTGTTTGTTTGATCTATTTTTTTGCACCAGTATCTGCTGCTGCTGGAATTGGCTTATTGTAACCATAGTTGCCCCAAGGTCCATTTTTCCAAGAGTTGTTATTCCACGGGCCGTTATGATTACCCCATGGCGTATTGCCAAAATTAGCATTATTCCACGGGCCATTATTGCCCCAAGAGCCATTATTACCCCATGGACCATTTCTCCAACCATTTCGGTTGTTGTTATTGTTATTATCAAACTCGTCCATAAAGTCGTCCATTTCTTCACTGAACCAATCAGGTGTAAACACTGAGTATGGATTATTTCCGATAATGCCGTTATTGTTGTTAGAGCCACCCCATGGGCCGTTATTCCAACCACTGTTACCCCAAGGACCATTGTTACCACCCCAGCCTGCTGTCGCATTTAATGCAAGGGTTAATAATGAAACTGTAATGATTTTTCTCATGTTAATCTCCTTATAAAATTTTAAAAAAGCAAGTTCATTATAAACCAATAATTTTTATTGGGCGAAAAAAAACCAGCAACAAGTGCTGGTTTTTTTATAGCAAAAATAAATTAAATTATTTAACTGCAGCTTTTGGAGCAGCAGGTGCAACTGATGCGTTTGTGTTCCATGGTGCGTTGTTGTAGTTCCAAGGGCCATTGTTGTATGGGTTGTAACCATAACGGTTGTTGTTATTGTTATTGAACTCATCGTCAAACTCGTCAACCATGTTGCTCATTTCTTCCATGTACCAACGTGGATCCCAGTAATCGTATGGATTGTATGAGAAAATACCGTTGTCTTGTTGGTAGCCGTTAACGTTGTTGTTAAAGCCATTGTTCCAAGGCATATCGTTGTTGTTAAAAAATGCGTTAGCACCTAGTGAGAATGCTAATAATACTACTGCGAAAATCTTTTTCATTGTCTTATCTCCATATTTCTTATTGTTAAAGGAGTGTATATTATAACATAATAATATTATAAGTCAATACTATAGTTTCAAAATGAATGCCAATCAGAAGCCACGTGAATAAGGGCTAGATGGTTCGTTAAATTGATAATTACTGGGATAAGGGCTTGGTAAATCATAACTACCCATATTGCCTGGATTAACAAATGATTGTGCAGCAGGTGTCATAAACATCGGCTGGGGTTGTGCTGTCTTGCTACTTTCTGCTTGATAAGCCTGGTCTGGCGTTGGCATTTGACTCATGTCAAAATGTGAAGCATTAATGTTGTAAGGTCGGTTGTTGTAAGGATAGCCATAGCCTTGATTGCGCTTATTGCCAAACATATCGTTATCAGTTACTTTCTCCATCCAGTACATCGGCGTCCAGATTGGCCAATCATTATTCTTATAATCAGAACCGTAACTATTAAAGTCCAAAAATGCATTCGCATTAAAACTAACGACAAATAAGGTTGCAATAAATAATTTTTTCATCAAAACTCCCTATTAAATAAGACTTAATTATAATATCAAACATGTCGACAAAACAGATATTACAGTCCCTTTTAGAACAGCGAATCTTAGTGCTAGATGGTGCCATGGGCACCATGATCCAAAAGCATAAGCTCAGCGAAGAACAGTATCGTGGCGATCGTTTTAAAGATTGGCACATATTAGTGCAGGGAAACAACGATCTTTTGACTCTTACTCAGCCAAAAATCATTCTAGACATTCACAAGTCGTATCTTGAAGTGGGTGCTGATATTGTTGAGACCAATACTTTTAATGCTACTCGCACTTCCATGTCTGATTACAAGATGGAAGAGTTTGCTTATGAAATCAATGTAGAAAGTGCTCGCCTTGCAAAAACTGCTTGTAATGAATTTTCTACCGAAGATAAGCCACGTTTTGTGGCGGGTGTTATCGGCCCGACTTCACGCACCTGCTCACTCTCACCGGATGTGAATGATCCTGGTTTTAGAAATGTTAGCTTTGATGAATTAGTCGAAGTTTACATGGAATCAACCCGAGGTTTAATTGAGGGCGGTGCAGACATTATCCTGATTGAAACCATCTTTGATACGCTTAACGCTAAAGCGGCTATTTTTGCCGTACAGCAAGTTTTTGAAGAGGATGGGGTTGAACTGCCTATTATGATATCAGGCACGATTACTGATGCTTCTGGTCGTACTCTTTCTGGGCAAATGACTGAAGCCTTTTATAATTCACTACGCCATGCAGACCCTATATCTATTGGCCTTAACTGTGCGCTAGGTCCTGATTTATTACGCCAATACGTGGCTGAAATGTCTCGTGTGTCTAATACATATGTATCAGCCCATCCAAATGCCGGCTTGCCAAATGAGTTTGGTGAGTACGATTTAGGTGCACTTACCATGGGCGAACAAGTCGGAGAATGGGCGAGCTCGGGCTTGGTTAATATCTTAGGTGGTTGCTGTGGCTCAACGCCTGAGCATATTAAAGCTATTGCTGATGCAATTGATGGTCTACCACCTAGAAAAATACCTGAAATTAAACCTGAATGTCGCCTATCTGGCTTAGAAGCTTTTAATATTGGTGACGATTCACTGTTTGTAAATGTAGGTGAGCGTGCTAATGTAACCGGCTCTGCTAAGTTCAAGCGTCTGATCCTCAACGAAGAGTTCGAAGAAGCACTCGATATTTGCCGCGCACAAGTAGAAGATGGCGCCCAAGTGGTCGATATCAATATGGATGAAGGCATGCTTGATGGCAAGGCGGCGATGGTTCGTTTTATGAATCTGATTGCTTCAGAGCCTGATATCTCAAAAGTGCCACTAATGGTAGACTCATCCAAATGGGATATTATTGAAGCCGGCCTCAAATGTACACAAGGCAAGCCGATTGTTAACTCAATCTCTCTCAAAGAAGGCAAAGACAACTTTGTTAAATATGCCAACTTATGTAAGCGCTATGGTGCAGCGATTATTGTCATGGCTTTTGATGAAGTTGGCCAGGCTGACACCCAAGAACGAAAAGTTGAAATTTGTACTGAAGCTTATAACATCTTAGTGAATGAAGTTGGTTTTCCACCTGAAGACATTATCTTTGATCCGAATATTTTTGCGGTAGCAACGGGTATTGAAGAACACAACAACTACGGTGTAGACTTTGTTGAGGCCACACGAGAAATCACCAAAAATTTACCTTATGCAAAAATATCAGGTGGTGTGTCTAATGTTTCTTTCTCCTTTAGAGGTAACAACCCAGTACGTGAAGCAATTCACTCGGTGTTTTTATACCATGCAGTAAAAGCTGGCATGACCATGGGCATTGTGAATGCAGGCCAGCTGGTAGTGTACGATGATATTGACCCTGAATTAAAAAAAGCGGTAGAAGATGTTGTACTTAATAGCGATGAAGAAGCTGGCGAGCGTTTAGTTGATCTGGCGCCAAAATTCTCAGGCACTGGCGAAGTTCAAGAAAACAAAAGAGATCTCGAATGGCGCACATGGTCGGTTGAAAAGCGTCTAGAACATTCTTTGGTTAAAGGTATTACTGAGTTTATCGATGAGGATACCCAGGAAGCACTCGATAAACTTGGTCGCCCTATTCTGGTGATTGAGGGCCCACTAATGGACGGCATGGATGTTGTTGGCGATCTGTTTGGTGATGGCAGGATGTTTTTGCCTCAGGTGGTTAAATCTGCTCGAGTGATGAAAAAATCAGTGGCTTATCTAGACCCCTTCTTAGAAGCTGAAAAGCAAGATTGTGGCTCTAGAGTCCAAGGCAAAATCTTAATAGCCACGGTTAAAGGCGATGTGCATGATATTGGTAAAAATATCGTTGGTGTTGTATTGTCTTGTAATAATTATGAGATTATCGATCTTGGGGTGATGGTACCTGCTGAAACGATTCTTGAAACCGCCATCAAAGAAAATGTTGATATCATTGGTCTGTCTGGTCTAATCACCCCATCACTCGATGAAATGGTGTTTGTCGCCAAAGAAATGACGCGTCGAGGCTTTGAACTACCCCTATTGATTGGTGGCGCTACAACTTCAATTGCACATACAGCAGTAAAAATCGAACCGCAGTATGACAATGGTGTGTTTTATGTTAAAGATGCCTCTAAAGCGGTTGGTGTTGCTACTTCACTATTATCAAATGAACTAAAACCAGCTTTAGTACAAAATACTAAAGAAGAATACGAAGAAGTACGAGTACGACGTGCAAGCAAAGGAAAAACAAAACTCATTAGTCTTGAGGCTGCCAGAAAAAACAAGCCCAAACTCAAATTTGATCAAATTACCATGCCTAACAAACTGGGTGTTCACGTATTCGAAGATTACGATCTAAATGAGATTTTTAAATTTATTGACTGGGTTCCATTCTTCCGCACCTGGGAACTCGCTGGCAAGTTCCCCGACATTCTCACTGATGAAGTGGTAGGTGAATCTGCATCATCATTATTTAAAGATGCAAAAGCTATGTTTAAGAAAGTCATGGATGAAAAGTTACTCCAAGCCAATGCGGTTGTGGGTATCTTCCGCGCCAATAGTGCAAATGAAGACATTGAGCTTACTGATGAGAATGGTGAGATGTTAATGACACTCAATCAATTGCGTCAACAGCTTGATAAAAAAGGCAACACCCCAAACTTCTGTTTGAGTGATTTTATCGCTCCTAAAGATAGTGGTGTACAAGATTATATGGGCGCCTTTGCAGTCACAGCAGGTATTAACATTGATCCTTTAGTCGCAGCTTATGAAGCTGATCACGATGATTACAACTCAATTATGATTAAAGCGGTGGCTGATCGTTTTGCCGAAGCTTTTGCTGAGATGATGCATTACAAATTTCGCACTGAAATTTGGGGCTATAGCAATGAAGACTTTGATAACGATGAATTCATTGAAGAAAAATACCGTGGTATTCGCCCTGCGCCTGGCTATCCTGCTTGCCCTGAGCACAGTGAAAAAGAAAAACTATGGGCATTACTTAACGTAGAGAAAAACACAGGCATGACCCTTACAAGCTCATATGCAATGCTACCAACAGCTAGTGTAAGTGGCTGGTATTTTGCACACCCTGAATCTCGCTATTTTGGTGTTGCAAAGATCAATCAACAGCAAGTTGAGGATTACGCCAAACGCAAAGGCATTTCGATTAGTGATGCAGAAAGACTACTATCACCTAATTTAGACTAGGCCTCTAGCACAAAAATTATTTTTCTGATTCAATCGAGTGGATGCACTCAATTAGTCGCTTGACTTGGCGAATGCAACAACCATTGCCACCGGTTGCAAAGGTGATTCCTCTTACTTCATCGATTGTTTCTGCGCCATTAGCAATCGCATTAATCACAACTTTTTTTGGTATTTCGTTACAAACACACAGATTTTTCTCAATATTTTTAGTGAGAATTTCTGGTAGTTTTTCTAAAGGATTTTTAACAACTTTTCGCTTCATATTACTAAAATAAATTATTGTTTAGTAACGCTTACCTCAATACTACGAAGTGATTTAGCCAACTGATCTAGTGAGCTATTAATGAGTTTAAAAGCACCTTCAGCACCATATAGTTTGGCAATCTCAAGTGCTTCATTAATGACAACTTTATAAGGCACTTCAATTGAATTTTGGAGCTCATACGCACCAAGATAAAGCACTGCATGCTCCACTGAACCCAATTCATCTGTCTCTCTAGAAATGGTTGGCGCAATAAGCTCATCAAGTGCTGTACGATTTTTTAAGATACTAATAAACAAGTTAGAAAAAAATGCTTTAGAAATCTTGCCTTCTTTTTGATTTAAGAACTGTTGTTCAATTTGTAGTACTTCGCCACCCGACACTAAGTATTGGTATACTGCCTGAACTACGCGCTCACGAGAGCGTTGTTTTGGGGTTTTAAATGCCATAATTTAAAATGCCTGACTATCAGCTTGCTTCATTAAATAAAGCATCTCGATCATAGCCATAGTAGCCTCTTCACCCTTATTTCCCTTGTAACCACCCGCACGACCAACAGTTTGCTCCATATTAGAAGTAGTAAGCACACCAAAAGCAGTTGGGATTTCATACTGATAAGATACATCAGCTACGCCACGAGCACATTCATTACAAACAAAATCAAAATGCGGTGTTTCACCGTTAATCACAGCACCCAAAGTGACAATACCATCGTATAAGTTTTCATTGCTAACTTTTTGTGCGGCTAATCGCTTGGCCAATAGTGGAATCTCAAAGGCACCTGGCGCATAAAAAACATTAACATTGTTTTTATTAATACCATATTTGGCTAATGTTTCATGTGCGGCTGCTAATAACTTATCACCAATATCTTGATAAAAATAACCCACAATAATAGCTACTTTAGCATTGACTAAAAAATCTTGATTGGCATCACGGTCAAATTTAAATTCCATAGTTTTCCTTATTTTTGGGTATCAACATATTCAACGACTTCCAAGCCAAAACCTTTAAGACCATGTAGTTTTCTGGGGCTGCCCAAAATTCTCATCTTCTTAACACCTAAATCAGACAATATCTGTGCACCAACACCATATGTTTTAATATCATCACCGCCATTGTCTTGAATAGTAGGGTCGATATTCTGTAGGATTGATTTATCTGTTTGTTTTCTTAACAATAAAAATACACCATTATCTGCTTTAGAGATATGCTTTAATGCTGATTCGACACCAAAACTTGGGCTATCCTCATGCAATACATCTTTAAAAGTATCTTCCATATGTACGCGCACACAAGTGGTTCCGTCATCAGTAATCTCACCTTTAACTAAAGCCAAGTGAGTTTCGTTATGAATACTGTCTAGGAATGAAACCAGTTTAAAGGTTGCATGCGTAGTTTTAAACTCACGCTCATTAATACGCTCAATAGTTTTTTCATTCTCAACACGGTAAGAGATTAAATCTTCAATAGTGCCCCATTTGATGTTGTGCTTTTTAGCAAAAATTTCTAAATCATCACGACGTGCCATAGTGCCATCTTCGTTAAGAATTTCAACAATCACAGACGCTGGCTCATAGCCTGCTAGACGGGCGAGATCACAACCAGCTTCGGTATGACCTGCACGAATCAACACACCGCCAGGCTGTGCCATCAGTGGAAAAATATGACCTGGTTGTACGATATCAGCGGGTGATGCATCTTTTGCTACTGCATCCAATACTGTCTTAGCTCTATCTGCAGCTGAAATACCCGTAGTCACGCCTTCTACCGCCTCAATTGATACAGTGAAGTTAGTGCCATTCGCATCATTATTCTGTGCCACCATCAGTGGCAAATTCAGTTGCTTACAACGTTCTTGAGTTAATGTTAAACAAATCAAGCCACGACCATGTGTGGCCATGAAATTAATATCTTCCTTTGTACAGGTTGCTGCAGGAATAATTAGATCGCCTTCATTCTCACGATCTTCATCGTCCATCAGGATAATCATCTTGCCTTGTTTATAATCTTCTAAGATTTCTTCAATGGTGGCTTTCATTTAAATCCTTACTTAATTAATCATTGTTTAACAACTGCTCCAAATGTCTCGCAATAATATCAACCTCAAGGTTAATTTTACTGCCTACATTCAGTTGCCCCAATGTCGTTGCTGTTAATGTGTGTGGAACAATATTCACATCAAATACATTGCTCTCAATACTATTTACCGTCAGGCTCACACCATTAATAGTGATTGAACCTTTTCTAGCGATGTATTTTACCAAATTCTGCGGGGTGCTAATTTTAAAACGCGTTGAATCGCCTTCAGAATATTTATCGACCACTTCACCCTGTCCATCCACATGACCACTGACCAGATGACCGTCAATACCTTGATTAAGTCTTAAGGCTTTTTCTAGGTTAATTTCATCACCCGCTGATAAATCACTGAAAATAGAACAATCTAGTGTTTCTTGTGATAGATCAGCTTTGAAGCTGTTACCACTAATCTCTATCGCGGTCAAACACACGCCATTCACCGCAATACTATCACCAATTGCAACATTGGAAAAATCAAGTTCACTTGATGTAAAACTAAATACCGCACCTTTATCGTGTATATCTCTAGTTTTTATTTGGCCAACGGCTTGAATGATGCCAGTAAACATATAAATTCAACTATATTAAAGTTTGCTAATTTTACGCTAGTTATTAAAGTAACTCTTTGTTTTCAAAGCAATAACAAAAACTCGCACCCAGTAGTACGATTACCCATGCTAAATATACCCACAGCATTACCAACATAAGTATGGACAATGTGCCATAAATCAACTCATACAGTGGAAAATATTGAATATAAATAAACATTGCATATTTGATCACTTCTAACAACACAGTTGCAATTAATCCTGCCTTAAAAGCATTAATAAAACGTACACTTTCTAATGGCACTGCGTAATACAAAATTGAGAAACCAAGACAAGACAAGAAAAATGGTAGTAGGAAAGGTGCGTATTCGGCAGCAGGTAGGCTGCTAAACATTTCCGATGCCATCACATAAGAGCTAAAAAATAACGACGCGCCTAATAAGATAGGGCCTAAGAATAAAATAAACAAATATGACACCAAGCCCTGCATCCAATGTCGATGGTGCGCATCATGCCACATCAAATTTACGCGCTTATCTACTTCATACAATAACAACATCACCGCAAAGATGAGAAAAGAAAAACTCAGTCCTTTAATCGATTGCGCTTGAATAATAAACTGATGGACATAACCCTTTGCCGCATCATAGTTTTGCGGCAATAGCTGAGTAAATAAGAACGATTCTAAGTGTTGTTGGAATTCAGCGAAATATGGTGATAGTGAGAAAACACTTAAAGCCAAAGCCAAGCCAGGCACAATGGCAAATAATGTGTCAAATGACAATATTGCCGCCGCGTCCAAACCTTGACGCCGTGTGAATCTTTTAAATACTGATACAATCAACTTCATGTATTGATTGTAAACTAACTTTAATGCAGTGTATAGTTCAAATTAATACGCTTTTTTTCTAAAAAAAACTTCAAATAGATTTTATTAATAGAATTACAACATACCATTATCGATAATGAATTCTACTACTGTATCAACTCCAATAGATTTCTTTAGATTTGTAAAGACGAAAGGCTTCTTTCCTCTCATTCTCTCAGTATCACTCTTCATAACATCTAATGAAGCACCAACATAAGGAGCAAGATCAATTTTATTAATGACCAATAAATCTGAACGAGTGATTCCAGGCCCACCCTTTCTTGGAATCTTTTCACCTTCTGCCACGTCAATTACATAAATAGTAAGATCAGCTAACTCTGGGCTAAACGTTGCAGAGAGATTATCTCCACCACTTTCGACAAAAATTACATCTAAATTATCAAATTTTTGGCATAAATCTTCTATTGCTGACAAATTCATTGATGCATCTTCTCTAATGGCTGTATGGGGACAACCACCTGTTTCTACACCAATAATTCGTTGTGCCTCTAACGCATTACTTGCTGTAAGAAACTTAGCGTCCTCTTGAGTATAAATATCATTAGTCACAACTGCAATCTCATAATCATCACGCATAGATTTACAAATAACGTCCAATAATGCGGTCTTCCCAGAACCTACTGGACCACCAACACCTACTCTTAATGGTTGTTTATTTTTCATTTCTTCCTTTATTTATGATCTAAAAATTCGTGTGTATTGAGTCTCATGCAAACTACTAGCAATGGCAAAAGCAGGTTGAGACATTCCAATATCTTCTATAGAAACCTCTTTAGATTTAGTTATCGCTTCAGGTACTTCTCTAACTAACTTATTAAGTAATTGTTGCCCATCAGTTTGCCCTAACGGAATAATCTTTACTATCGCTGCAACCTGGTTTTCAAGCCACGACCAAGAGTACCCTAATAATAATTCATCGATTGGTATTTGCCATACATTGCTAATTAATGCATACCCAGATAAATGATTGGTATTGGTGATTTTTTCCCATCCGCTAACCGCTGATTTTTCAACATTTTCAATAACCCTGGTTAATGATCTTCCACGGTTAACTTCCTCTTGTCTTAATTCACTGGTTTCTCGACAAGCCAACAAGATATCACTCCATTCCTGTGCTTGATCCTTATCCCCTATAGAAACCGACTCATATAATTTAATTAGAATGGGAAGGTCAGTATATATTAATCCAGAAAACAATTGATTCTCAAGCCACTGTTGTGCAGTATCAATATCTGATATCCAGCCACATTCAATAGCCTGTTCAATTCCTTGAGAATAGGTAAACCCGCCAATTGGTAATGTTGGGCTCATTAAATTCATTAACCTTAAAAGACTAAGTTGGCTAATGCTCATGACTATGCGAATGGCTATTAGCATGAGAATGATAAGCTCCATTTTCTGGTTGAAAAGGCAATGATTCAATAACGACATCTAACCCAAAACTTTTAATCATATCATCAAGAACATGATCATGCCTATAGTGAATACTCGTATTCTTAATCTGTAATTCCACATGACGATTTCCAAGGTGATAACATGCCCGGGCTAACAAAAGTGGATCGTCAGAATAAATTGAGGAAAGGGTTTCTGATGCAGCTACTACTTTAAGAACATACCCTTCTATATCTCTAAGCAAATCACCCTGTTCAAGCATGGTGCCACGTTCCATAAAAATTCCAATGTCATCACCACTATCTGAACGAGTCTTTAACCTACTCTTAACTCTTTGTTGCAAATCCAACGTAACTGAACCATCAACATTTTCAGAGGATTCAACTTTTTCAATAAATTCTCTCATACTTAAAACAAGAAATACCTTTGCGCTAGAGCAACTTCACTGGCAGGCTCACAAGTTAGTAAGACGCCGTCAGCTTTGACTTCGTAGGTTTGCGAGTCAACTTCAATATTTGGTTGATAATCATTATGAATCATCGATGATTTTGTCACTGATCTACAAGATTTTACGACACCTATTAGAGATTTAAGTCCTAGCTTATCGACGATACCCTTATCAACACTTGCTTGAGATAAAAACGTCATCCTAGTATTAAATCTAGCTGCCCCAAAGGCACCAAACATCTTTCTATAATGTACAGGCTGAGGGGTTGGGATTGAGGCATTTGGATCACCCATAGGGGCAGCTACAATCATACCACCTTTAATAATCAAACCTGGTTTTGCCCCAAAAAATTTAGGCTTCCATAATACTAAATCTGCTAATTTTCCAACTTCAACTGATCCAACTTCATGCGACATCCCGTGAGTAATAGCGGGGTTGATTGTGTATTTGGCGATGTATCTTTTCGCTCTATTATTATCGTTGTCTGAACTATCGCCTTCTAACGACCCTCTTTGAATTTTCATTTTATTAGCGGTTTGCCAAGTTCTTGTGATAACCTCGCCAACTCGACCCATAGCTTGAGAGTCAGATGAAATCATAGAAAATGCACCTAGGTCATGCAAAATATCTTCTGCTGCTATTGTTTCTCTACGAATACGCGATTCTGCAAATGACACATCTTCTGCTATCGAAGGGTCTAGGTGGTGACAGACCATTAACATATCTAAATGTTCATCTACAGTATTAACAGTGTATGGTCGTGTTGGATTAGTTGAAGATGGAAGCACATTACTATAGCCACACGCCCTAATAATATCTGGTGCATGACCACCACCAGCACCTTCAGTATGGTAAGTATGTATTGCTCTACCTTTTAATGCGGCTATTGTATCTTCTACAAAACCAGATTCGTTTAAAGTATCTGTATGTATGGCCACTTGAATGTCATAATTCTCAGCTACTGAAAGACAATTATCGATCGCTGCTGGGGTTGTTCCCCAGTCTTCATGTAGTTTTAAGCCCATAGCACCTGCTAGGACTTGTTCATTCAAGGGTTCAGGCAAAGATGCATTACCCTTACCCATAAACCCTAAATTCATTGGAAAATCTTCAGCCGCTTCTAACATCCTATGAATATTCCAAGGACCTGGAGTACATGTGGTTGCATTAGTACCTGCTGAAGGTCCTGTACCGCCACCCAACATCGTGGTAATACCTGACATTAATGCATCATCTATTTGTTGTGGGCAAATAAAATGAATGTGCGCATCTATACCACCAGCAGTCACAATTTGACCTTCTGATGCGACAACATCAGTACCTGCCCCAATAGCAATATCAACATTGGGTTGTACATCAGGATTTCCTGCCTTGCCAATGCCAGAAATACGTCCATCTTTAATGCCAATATCAGCCTTAACAATTCCCCAATGATCGAGTATTAAGGCGTTGGTAATTACCAAATCAGCCACATCTTTGCTACAAAGTTGGCTTTGACCCATGCCGTCACGTATTACCTTTCCACCACCAAATTTAACTTCTTCACCATAAGTGGTAAAATCTTTTTCAACTTCAATAAATAACTCTGTATCGCCCAATCTAACCTTGTCACCAACTGTTGGTCCATACATCTCTGCATAAGCTTGTCTAGAAACTGATCTCATACTTCCCCCATAATTTTTCCATTAAAGCCATAAATAGCATTATTACCATCATATTTGACTAGCTCAACCTCTCTTTCTTGTCCAGGCTCAAATCTTACAGCTGTTCCTGATGGTATGTTTAATCTGAATCCTTTGGTCTTTTCCCTTTCAAAAGAAAGCGCTGTATTAGTTTCGTAAAAATGGTAATGAGAGCCAACCTGAATAGGTCTGTCACCATGGTTGGAAACCACAACCTTCACTCTTTCTCTATCAATATTTATCTCAATCTCTTTTGAGAAATTAATTAATACCTCGCCTGGAATAAGTACATCATCTGAACTTATATCGTCTAACGATGCTTTAACCGGTTGGATTGGATTATGAACGGTAACTAACTTAGTTCCATCGGGGAAAGTTGCCTCAACTTGTATGTCTGGAATCATCGAAGAAACCCCACCCATAACATCATCATCTGTTAAAAGTTGACGGCCATATTCCATCATTTCAGCAACACTTTTTCCATCTCTAGCACCTTCTAATATTTCAGCCGAAATATAGGCTATAGCCTCTGGATAATTTAACTTGACCCCCCTGTCTTTGCGTTGCTTTGCCAATAAAGCAGCAGTAAAAATCATTAATTTATCTTTTTCACGTGGTGTTAAATCCATTATAAAAACCCTATTTATGTTAACCAAATTCTCGGCATTACGCCTTCTTTCCCAACAACTAAATACCTTAGCTCTATCCAAATATTTCTAAACAATTCTTGTATCAAATTCGTTTTAAGTCCCAAACACCTAATAATAACAAAATCATCTATTTGAGTTGCTCCACCAACATAGGATTCGCTTTTAGGTATTAAATCACGTACAAGCTCTAAAATATCATCATTTTTTGCACTAATTATAAAAGTACCAAACACTGGGTAACCTCTAAGGCCATTGATATTGTCAAGATCTGTTTGATCAAATTTTAATCTGTCAATAATGACAGGAACTCCATCCTTCCATAGTTCAAAACTAAATTTTAATTTACCCGAATCAAATTTTTCACTGATGACTGGCCTGCCTAAACACTGAACTTCCCAAGCTGCAATTCTTGCATCTCCATACAGTGAAAATTTTGTTGAAAATTTTGAGTTTGCCCCTGGAAATACAATAGTCTCCATTGGTAACCATTCTAAAGTGGCGCCATCCTCTACAACAACATCTTGCTTAACAATAGAATATTTATCTTTAATTGTACGATAAATCTTAGTTGCGCCAGGCGTGGTAATAAGCGCATTAGAATCTGGATCAGAGTTAACTTTTACTGATAATTCGTCGCCACCAACAATACCACCTGGAGGGTGTAACAGGTATAGATGACAGACTCCGTCTTCTGGATAAAACGGTCTTTGCACCGTCAAAGGGCCAATATGTTTCCTTTTTGAAAGAAAGGTCTTAGGGGCACTTCTCGAAAAATGTAATTCTAATTCAGCAACCCAACCCTGATCGGATAATTGTTTGACAGTATTTTTCACGTATGAAAAAGACTATTTAGTATTAACCGATAAGTCTTTCGAGATGTAAGTAATAACAGCAACTAACCCTAGCATAAATACAACTGCACTCAAGATTTTCCATGTTTGCGTTATTTCACCACTGTAGCTTAGAACATGTTCTGGTGAGGTGTGAGCCAAAATCGGTGTTGCAATTAAAAACACTAAAGCTACCATTAGAGTTTGTTTGATATTTTTCATCTCTTTCTTTCCTTTTTTTTATTAAACAGTTAAATATTTTTTAATTAGATTATCATCAAGCTCATTCATCAAACCTGAGAAAACGTTTGCCCCTCTATCAACAATAACAAATTTATCTGCAACTCTTTTAGCAATTGGCAGTTTTTGCTCAACTAAGATAACAGTTAAGCCACGTTCAGAATTTAATTTTCTAATAATATCACATATTTCAAGTATTACATTTGGCTGAATCCCTTCCGTTGGTTCATCCAAAATTAACAATTTCGGATTAATCACCAAAGCTCTTCCGATAGCTAGTTGTTGTTGCTGTCCACCTGATAAATCGCCACCTAATCTTCCTAGCATTTCTTTTAAAACAGGAAATAACTCAAAAATAAAATCAGGTATCTCTTTTTGTTTGTCTTTTCTAGCTGGTAGGCCTATTCTCAAATTCTCTTCAACGGTCAATAAGGGAAATATTCTTCTACCTTGCGGAACATAACCAATACCAATTGAGGCTCTATTCTCAGAATGAAGCGTTGAAATATCATCCCCCTGGAATTCCATTTTTCCACTTTGGATTGGCAATAAACCCATGACGCACTCTACCAGTGTTGTTTTACCAACACCATTTCTTCCCATAATGGCAACACAATCACCCTCGTTAACATTCAAATCAAAATCCCATAGAGTATGGCTTTCTCCATAATATTGGTTTAATTTTTCGATATTAATCACTATCACTCTCCTAAGTACACTTCAACAACTTTTGGATCGTTTTGAATTTTATCCATACTACCTTCAGCCAATACGCTACCTTGATGAAGAACAGTAACTGGACTTTCTAATGCTCTCACAAAATCCATATCATGCTCAACCACTACAACCGTATGCTGCTCTCTTAAGATTTTTAACAACTCAACAGTCTTATCCATTTCTTGATGCGTCATTCCTGCAGCAGGCTCATCTATCAATAGTAATTGCGCATTCTGCATTAGCAACATTCCAATTTCTAACCACTGTTTTTGCCCATGAGACAATAAGCCAGCAAACATATCTCTCTGATCTTCCAATCCAATTCTTTCTAAAACAGTATTAATTGACTCTAATTCTTTAGATGATATATTTGCAAACAAAGTTGTAAACACACCCTTATCACAATCCATCGCCAATTCTAAATTTTCAAAAACTGTCAAGTTTTCAAAAACTGTTGGTTTTTGGAATTTTCGTCCGATTCCTGCTCTAGCTATTTCATCTTCAGAGTGCTGCAATAAGTTAAAGTTTTGTCCAAACCAAGCTGTTCCATAATCTGGTTTGGTCTTTCCGGTAACAATATCCATCATTGTTGTCTTGCCAGCACCATTAGGACCAATAATACAACGTAACTCATTTTTTCTAATATAAAGATTTAATGAATCTATCGCTTTAAAGCCATCAAAACTTACCGTAATATCTTCTAAATATAAAATAACATCCTTATGTATATCGACATTTCTTACTGGTGCAGCTTTCTCAAAAAAAGCATTAATCTTTTTAACCATTATTTCGCACCTCTATATTTTCTAATTAATCCAACAATCCCTTTAGGCAAGTATATTGTCACCAAGATAAACATTCCACCTAATACAAACAACCACACTTCTGGCATCGCACTCGTTAAAAAGGTTTTTGAATAATTTACCAATAAAGCTCCGATAACGCCGCCATAAAGCGTATACCTACCCCCGATAGCAACCCATATAACCATTTCAATAGAATTAATCGGGGAAAACTCACCTGGATTTATTATGCCAACCTGTGGGACATATAATGCGCCAGCAATTCCAGCCATAATTGCTGAAAATGTAAAAATAAACAGCTTTACATATTCAACTTTATAGCCAATAAATCTCACTCTATCTTCTGAATCCCTAATGGCAACAGCCACTCTCCCAAGCCTGGAGTTGGTTATAGCTCTACTGGCCAAATAACCTGCAGCCAAGGCAATAGAAGAGGCAACGAACAGCCCAACTCGTGTAGAGTCTAATTGCAAACTAAAACCAAGTATATCTTTAAAATCTGTTAGGCCATTATTACCACCAAAACCTAATTCATTTCTAAAAAACGCTAACATTAACGCGTAAACTAAGGCCTGCGTCATAATTGATAGATAAACCCCTGTTACCCTAGAACGAAATGCTAGCCAACCAAATACAAATGCCAACAATCCAGGAATAAATACAACCATAATCATTGCAAACCAAAACTGATCGAATCCATGCCAAAACCAAGGTAATTCACTCCAGTCTAAAAATACCATAAAATCAGGAAGTATTGGATCTCCATAAACACCTCTGTCGCCTATTTGTCGCATTAAATACATTCCCATTGCATATCCGCCTAATGCAAAAAACGCTCCGTGACCAAGACTTAATATCCCAAGATAGCCCCAAACAAGATCTACAGCGATGGCTAACAGTGCATATGTTAGATACTTGCCAATAATTGTCACAGTATAGGTTGTTAAATGCCATGGACTATCCACAGGAACCGCCATATTTAAATACGGAACTAGAATTGTGACAAGCAATAATATTGATAAAAATATTTTTCCACCAGTATCGTTGTTTAGAATATTTGAAAAAAACATATATTAACCCTCTGCAGCTCTGCCTTTTTGAGGAAACAGCCCTCTTGGCCTCTTTTGAATAAACAAAATAATAAAAATTAAGATTAAGACCTTGGCTAACACTGCGCCAGCCCAAGGCTCCATAAATTTATTGATAATACCTAATCCGAATCCACTGATTAGAGTGCCCCACAGATTGCCTACGCCGCCAAATACTACCACCATAAATGAATCAATAATATATGCCTGACCAAGATTAGGCCCGACATTTGTTAACTGTGACAAGGCCACTCCTGCAATACCGGCAATACCCGACCCAAGTCCAAATGTCATAGCATCAACTCTATCAGAACGAACACCCATAGCCCTAGCCATGTTCCTATCCTGTGATACCGCCCTCACCTGAAGCCCTAACGATGTTCTTTTTAAGATTGTAATAAGCGCTACAAAAACAATTAAACAGAAGATGATAATATACAGCCTATTCCATGTTAAGGATAAAACCCCATTTATCTCTAATGCACCAGACATCCACTCTGGAGTTTCTACTGATCTATTCAATGGTGAGAAAACTGTTCGAACGACCTGCTGTAACACCAAACTAACGCCAAATGTAGCCAAAAGTGTTTCTAGTGGTCTTCCATTCAAGTGTCTAATAACTCCAACTTGAATAATTATTCCAACTAAGCCTGACACAACAAAAGCAGCAGGAATGGCTACTAATATTGACATCCCTATGTAATTAGGCATTAATAACTGAACAACATAAGTTGTATATGCACCTAACATTATCAATTCACCGTGAGCCATATTAATCACGCCCATTACACCAAATGTAATAGCAAGGCCAATGGCTGCCAAGATAAGTACTGACCCAAAACTAACGCCAAAAAAAACGGTTTCTAGATTCTTAAAAAAGCTAATCTTTGAGTCTATGTCTTTTAATGACCTTTCTGCCACTAGTCTTACATCTGGACTTTTGTCATTGTCAAGAATTTTAACCAATTTATTTCTTACAACTGACTCTAAGCTAGAATCCAAATTCTCAATTGACTTGATCCTAACTGAAGCGCTTTCATCATTCAGTTGGTACAAATTAATTAATACCGACATAGATTCATGTACTTCACTATTCTTCTCTGAATCAATTATCTTCTTTACTTTTTCATAAGTTTTTTGATCAATGTTATTGTATATACTCTTGACAGACTTTAACCTTATTGATGCATCTTTACTGTTTAGGCTTAATATCGATAATCCAATTTTTATTTTTTGGCGTATTTTATTATTAATCCCTACCTTTTTTATTTGTCTTTTTGAATATCTGCCTAAGGCATTACCACTTAATAAATCCTTAGCTAAATACTCCTTATTATCTTTTTTAATATGAACAATTTTCTTATTACTCTTAAGATAATAGACTTCACTCTTTAATAATGACTGAAGAACAAACTCAACTTTTGGATTGTTAGAATCTATGATTGATTCAATAACCTTTAGCTTGCTACTTAGTTTTTTCGCAGACAGTTGATTAACTGTATCTTGAAAATTGTTATTCTCTGCATAACTTTGAGTTGAAAATATTAAGCTCGCAAAAATTATTAATATATATTTAAAAATTATCATCCTTATACCATATGAAAAATTGTTATCGATTGTATCAGAGCGTTACGATCTAATAAAATTGATAACAATTAAAATGCCAACATACATTGGCACCTTAATTTATTAACTAACTATTAAAAGTTCTGACCAGAACACTTAGCTGTTTTAACGTTATAGTTACCACAACTTAATGGCTTATTCCAATTTGCAATCAGATCCTTAGATCCTGGCAAGAAATCAGACCAAGCATCTCCAGCTACTAGACCGTCAGTAGATGAAACAATATCAAACTGTCCATCAGCTTGAATCTCACCAATTAACACCGGCTTAGTAATATGATGATTAGGCATCATTGCAGAAACACCACCCGTTAGATTCGGTGTAGTTACACCAATAAGGGCATCTTGAACTGCGTTAGCTTCAGTCGTGCCTGCTTTTTCAACAGCCTTAACCCACATATTAAAACCAATATAATGCGCTTCCATCGGATCGTTAGTTACACGCTTATCGTCTTTAATGAACTCTTTCCATTTTGCAATG